>JAVVUK010000028.1:0-18543 GCA_036653215.1 Rikenellaceae bacterium | reverse complement strand
TAAAAAAAACGGAGCGTACATTTAGTACGTGAGTATTTTTTTATCTGACGGGCAACGATGTAAGACACTGTTTAGAATGTCTTATTTATCGGCAAGGAAGTTTGGATACATATACTCTTCCGCTGCTATAAAGGTCTCTTTTATTGTTTGAGGTGATGTCCAACGAAGGAGGTTAAGGAAAGAGCCTGCTTTGTCGTTTGTTCCTGAAGCACGAGCACCACCGAAAGGTTGTTGATTTACCACAGCCCCTGTTGGTTTATCGTTTATATAGAAGTTTCCTGCGGTATTACGAAGACGTTTTGAGTATTTGTCTATCATGCTTCTATCAGCAGAGATTATAGCACCAGTAAGAGCATATACAGAAGTTTCATCCATAATGTCTAATAGGCTGTCTATATCTTTATCGTCATACACATATATTGTGATTACGGGTCCGAAGATCTCTTCTCTCATAGATACGTAACGAGGATCTTTAGCAAGGATCACGGTAGGGCGTATGAAATAGCCCACGCTCTTATCATATTCACCACCTATTATGACCTCAGCATCTTTAGAACTTTTTGCTCCTTCGATGTAACCTACTATGTTATTAAATGAAGCCTCATCTATCACAGCGTTTATGAAATTGGTAAAATCTTCCACGCCTCCCATTTTTATCTTAGCAAGGTCTTCTTCTACCTTTTTACGTACTGTAGGCCATATTTTTGAAGATATGTAAGCACGTGAAGCGGCAGAACATTTTTGTCCTTGATATTCAAAAGCACCACGCACAATGGCGGTAGCCACTTGAAGAGGATTTGCGGTTCCATCAGCTAAGATATAGTCTTTACCACCAGTCTCACCCACGATACGAGGATATGACACATATGTAGATATGTTAGTTGCTATATTATTCCATATAGTGTTAAACACGCCTGTCGAACCTGTGAAGTGGATCCCTGCAAAATGCTTGCTTTTGAAAATAACATCAGAAGCATCACCACCACTGCAATATACAAGATTTATGACCCCGTCTGGAAGACCGGCCTCTTTAAGAATTTGCATTATTGTATATGCAGAATATACGGCTGTACGAGAAGGCTTCCACACACATACGTTACCCATTATTGCTGGAGCACCAGGAAGGTTACCGGCAATAGCTGTAAAGTTGAATGGGGTAAGAGCAAAAACGAACCCTTCTAAAGGACGCCAATCTGTCTTATTCCAAACACCATCTGAAGAAGCAGGTTGCATAGCATATATGTCCGCCATGTTTTTCACGTTGAAACGATAGAAGTCTGATAACTCACAAGCAGAGTCTATCTCCGCTTGGAAAGCATTTTTAGACTGACCGAGCATGGTAACCGCATTCATGAGGTCACGATATTTTTTTGTTATAAGGTCTGCTGCTTTTAAGAATATAGCAGCTCTAGACTCCCATGGCATATTTTCCCATGCTGGCTTCGCCGCCATAGCAGCGTCAATAGCATCTTGAAGGTTTTGTTTACTACCCATATGGTAACGACCAAGCAGGTGTTTATGGTCGTGTGGAGGACGTATATCGCAATATTTATTTGTTCTAACCTCTTTACCACCAATAATCATTGGAAGATCTACTTCTTTAGAACGGAGCTCTTTTAGCTTCGCCTGAAGAGAAATACGCTCCTTAGAGCCCGGAGCATAACTTTTAATTGGTTCGTTACCCATCTGTGGTAACTTAGTAATACCGTTTGACATAATTTAATAATATTTATATGTTGTTTTTTTGATTTAGGGTTGCAAAATAGTAATATTTTACCCCATTACAAAATTTTTTAATACTTTTTTTATTCAAAAAACACAATTCTAATGTTATAAGCGATTTGTATTTCATTATACAACCGTATATTGAAATATAAGTTAATTTTAAAACAGTAAATAGCATTTAAAAATCAAGTAATGTTATTATCCCTTTTTATAACACTTCCTTAATTGAGACTTTAAATAATTTCTTCCAATTTTTACCAGACAGGTATAGTTTGTTGTTTCTTTTGTCAAGGGCTATTCCGTTTAAGAAATCTTCGGCACTTCCTATTGTCACATTGTCTACCAAGTCGTTGCAACGCACTATGCCTTTCACAGCTCCTGTTGTAGGGTCTATTCTAAGGATATAGTTATATGTGAATACATTAGCCCATATCTCACCGTCTATCCATTCTAACTCGTTTAGATATTCCACAGTTCCACTTTTGCCAGTCACTTCAATACGGTCTACCTCTTTCAAGGTCTCAGGGTCTAATTTATAGATATATTTTGTGCCGTCGCTCATATATAAAAACTGCCCATCGTTTGTCAAACCCCACCCTTCGGCATAAGGATATTCTATCTCTTTTATCTGCTTTAAGGTATTACGATCATAGACTATACAACGCCTATTCTCCCATGTAAGGACATATATTTTATTATGTAAGACAGTAAGTCCCTCACCAAAATATTTTTTATCTACATCTTGAACTTTCAACACTTTTTTAGATGGGAATTTCATAAATTCCACGAACGACTTACCATAGCTGCCACTGCTTACAAACAAGGTATCTCCGACTATCTCCAAGCCTTGTAAGAAGTAATTTTTGATTGTCATAACCTCGTCTATGACAGCATTATAGTTCTTAGGAGCCGATAATGGCAAGAGGTGATATGTAGAAGATCGGCTGTATGATTTACCACCGATATAAAAGTTAAATTTATAGGGGACATCTCCGACTTTCGATTTGTCAGATGTTTTTATAGACCACCCTTTACCTCCTTTTATTGGAGATATGACCAGGCTTTTATCGGAAGATTCTACATTTGCAGAGTCTATCCTCTCGGAAGCCTCATAACCAACAATAACAGCATCCCCCTGAGTATAGTTTTTTTTCAGTAACGTATTGATACGCACATTGATGTCTGCCACCTCCTCTTTTGTAGTTTGAGGTGACACAGCGTTTTGCCTGCCACGTCCTGCACACCCACCGACAAAGAGTAATATGATAAGAAGATATTTCATAGTTATGTTACGTATTAAGGTCTATTTATCTCATCAAGGTAGCTTTTTATACTCTGTTCTCTGTCTTTAGAGCAGATAAGAAGCTTGTCACCTTCACAAATAACGATATGATTATCTAAACCGTCTATGATAGCTGTTTTCTTCGGATCTATACGTATTATGGTGTTAGATACGTTATTACAAACTATCTTTTCACCAACGACACTATTTTTACTATTATCTTTTTGAGAATATTCATATAGAGAGCCCCACGTTCCTATGTCTGACCATCCGAAGTCGGCACTACATACATATACGTTATCCGCCTTTTCCATAATTCCATAGTCGATAGATATGCCTACACACGTTGAAAAAGCCTTTTCTATAAACGCATTTTCCTTGTCTGTACCAAAGGCTTCTTTACCCTCAGAAAATATAGCGTCTATGTCGGAAAGATGTTTTGTTATTGCTTTTAAGATCGAGTCGCAGCTCCACATAAAGATACCTGAGTTCCACAGAAACTCACCACTATCCATAAACACCTTAGCCAATTCGATATTAGGCTTTTCCGTGAAGCTCTTAACCTTAGAGATCTCGCCTAATTGAAGTTGACTTAGAGTTTGGATATACCCATAGCCTGTTTCGGGACGTGAGGGCTTAAGACCTATGGTCATCAAAGCCTCATTTTCAGAGACAAAAGACAGGGTTTTATTTATAACATCAGCAAAGGTGATTGTATCTAAAACAAGGTGATCCGAAGGAGTAACAACCATCACCCCATTTGGATTTATAGCGTGAATATGATAAGCGGCATAAGCGATGCAAGGAGCGGTATTACGACGTACCGGTTCGCAAAGCACCTGAGACTCATTAAGTTCCGGAAGTTCTTCTAAGACAAGATTTTTATACGATGAATTTGTCATTACGATAAAATTCGCCTTAGGGACAATATTGGCAAACCTCTCGTATGTCTGACGTATAAAAGTCTTTCCTAATCCTAAAACATCAATAAATTGTTTTGGCTTTTGCTCAGTGCTCAGAGGCCAAAAACGACTTCCTACCCCTCCTGCCATTATGACACAATATATGTTTTCCGCTTTCATATTAAAATTATTTATATTTTATATATTTCAACAAATGTACGCATAAAAAAAGAGACCACATAAAATATGCAGTCTCTTTTTTAGCTAAAGCAAATTATTTTGCTCTGTTATCATAATGTTTTTGATATCGGGTCATGAACTTATCAACACGTCCAGCAGTATCTACCAACTTCACCTTACCTGTATAGAAAGGGTGAGAGGTGTTAGAAATTTCCACCTTATAAACGGGATAGGTTTCGCCATTCACTTCTATTGTTTCTTTTGTCTGAACGGCGGACCTGCACAAAAACACTTCTTCGTTCGACATATCTTTAAATGCCACTACACGATAGTTTTCAGGATGAATACCTTTTCTCATTGTGTTTTTATTTTAATTGATTTATATTAATTTCATTAGTAATCATTGTAACACCTTGTCCGACAATAACATTCGCATACAGAACCATCATCACAACAAGCAGTGTCAACCACTTAAGACTGCAAATGTAAGACTATTTTTTTTTGTCACCAAACATTTAGGTGCTATTTTTCAAAATATTTCAAAATAGCATCCGCCCTTGCCTTTCCCACAACAGCAGAAAGATCTTCAGATGTGGCTTTTTTAATACGTGTCACACTTTTAAAATGGGATAATAGCTTGGTAATACTCTTCTCTCCTAAAGATGGTATTTTGTTAAGTTCACTATTGATAGCCCCCTTTGAACGTTTATCTCTGTGGAAAGTAATACCAAAACGGTGAGCCTCATCACGCAGGTGCATCAACACCTTTAAAGTCTCGCCTTGTTTATCAAGACACAAAGGATATGGGTCGTTAGGACGGAAAATCTCCTCCATACGCTTTGCCAAACCCACAATTTCTATTTTGTCCTCAAGGTGTAGATTACACAACACCTCATAGGCAGAGCTAAGTTGTCCCTTGCCACCGTCGACAACGATGAGTTGTGGTAGGGCTACTCCCTCATCTAACATACGAGAATAACGACGAAAGACCGTTTCTCTCATAGAGGCGAAATCGTCTATTCCAACTACTGTTTTAATATTAAAATGACGATATTCTCGCTTTGAAGGCTTCCCATGACGAAATACAACACACGAAGACACCGGGTAGTCTCCTTGTATATTAGAGTTATCAAAACATTCTATGTGTCTCGGCTGTTCTCTCAAAGCAAGTTCTTTCTGCATAGATGACATGAGCCTATCGACCTTAATGGCAGGGTTACGCTTATCGGCTTGTTGCTTCTTCTCAAGACGAAAGATACGGCTATTTTTCAACGATAACTCCAACACTTTGAGCTTATCACCTCGTTGCGGAACGGTAAAGGTGACTCCCTCCAACTGTGTATCTGGCAAAAGAGGAACTACGACTTCACGAGTAGGTTTCCTTTCAAGCCGATCCATAATATTGGTAATCGCAAAAGAGAGAACCTCACCAGGAGTCTCCTCAAGACGAAAAGTGAGTTGGTAGCTTATAGAATTTATCACAGCCCCATCACGTAGATATAGATAGTTACAATAGGCATTGTCATCTTCGATGACCAACGAGAAGACATCAATCTCTCCATAAAGAGAAGTTACAACAGTCGATTTATTTTGATGCGCCTTTAACAATGCTATCTGCTTTTGCACCTTAAGAGCCTCTTCAAACTTAAGTTCTGAGGCATAAGACATCATCTTTTCTGTAAGATGCTGCTCGGCAACTTTGGTATTTCCCTTAAGAATATCGAGAGCCCCATCAACCCCTTGACAATAATCCTCCATCGACTGGAGCCCCTCACATGGAGCCTTACAATTTCCAATATGATATTCTAAGCACTTGCTAAAACGACCTTTACGCACCCCCTCACTTGTAAGAGGAAGTGAGCATGAACGTATATAATAGAGTTTACCAATAAGTTCGATGATGCTTTTTTGAGCGTTTGTAGATATATAGGGACCAAAATAAGAAGATCCATTACGCTCACGTTGACGTGTAGAGACAATACGAGGATAATCTTCCTTGCGCACCTCCAACCACGGATATGTCTTGTCGTCTTTTAAAAGAATGTTATATCGAGGAAGAAAATTCTTTATCATATTGTTCTCCAACAACAAGGCATCCTCCTCATTAGAAACGATGGTGTGTTCTATATGACAGATTTTCTTAACTAAAGTCTGCAACTTACGCCCCCGACCTGCGGTATTAAGGAAGTATGAGGAGACTCTTTTTTTTAAATTTTTAGCTTTTCCTACATATATTATGACACCGTCCTTATCAAAGAAGCGATATACGCCAGGCTGATTAGGAAGCAAAGAGAGCTCTTCTTTCAAATTTCCCTCTTTCATATTAAGGAGCTATTTGTTATCATCAATATAGGCTTCTTACAAGTCTATTATGTTTTGTACTCTTATTGTATCTTGCTTTGCAGCAGGTCCTATCTGAACATCTTCAAGACTTATCTCCTCTTGGATAGCATCGAACAATGAGGTATCTACATTTTTACGTTTAGCCCTATGGTCTGCTATATTTTTAGAATATGTATCCATAAAGCACTCTCTTAAAGCCTTTTTATCGAGCGATTGTAAAACACAAGGAGAGAGACGTGACACAAAGAGCGGACTTCTATATCCATAAAAATAAAGATCGTCAGCATACGTCATAAGAGATGTTTTAGGATCGAAAATCTCCATCAAATCGAGAGACACTCCTTCAAATCGAAGATCGAACGACAATAGTTTATCATCCGAAAGTATTCCTAAAAGTTGCTTTTTCTTAACGACATCTCCTTTTTTTACATTTATCGTTTTTAAATTAGCGTAATGACTCTCAAAGCTATTCTCATGAGAAACGACAATGCTATCACCATCGGCACTCAACACTAAACCTTTAGCATAACACGTAACAGCGAATATTCCTCTTTCTCTTGCGTCTTTAATAAAAAACTTACCTTCTCGCTTAGTCATAGTGCCCATAAGCGGAGAAGCCGCCTCTTTACGCAATTTTTTAAATGTCATGTAACAGATACTATCTCTATGGAATAGATATGTGCCACCATTCCAATTTAACGCATTTATCTTTGCGTTTTCTTGTTTTATCGCTCTCATCACGATAACTTTATTCTCTTTAGATTGAGCAAAAACAAGCGACACACAACAAGCAACAAGCAACAAGGATATTACACTTTTTCTCATAATCTAATATTTTAATTTCGTAAAAATCTCTCACAATCGATAGCCGCCTTACAACCCGATCCTGCAGCAGTAATGGCTTGGCGATATTGGCTATCTTGAACATCTCCGGCAGCAAAGACACCTTCAATATTTGTTTTTGAAGTTCCTTCATGAGTTAAGATATAGCCCTCTTGATCAAGAAGCAACTGCCCTTTAAAGATCGCTGTATTTGGAGTATGACCTATTGCCAAGAAGAAACCATCTATATCTATATTTCTCTCCTTGCCATGTTTATCAACAACGGTAACCCCAATTACACCATCATCATCGCCTAATATCTCTTTTGTATTATTACCAAACAGCACTTCTATGTTTGGAGTAGAAAGCACCCTCTCCTGCATCGCTTTTGAAGCTCTCATAGCGTCTTTTCTAACTATGAGATATACCTTTTTGCAAAGCCCGGCAAGGTATGTAGCCTCCTCACACGCTGTGTCGCCACCACCAACAACGGCAACATCTTTCTTACGATAAAAGAAACCGTCACAAGTAGCACACGCCGAGACACCCATTCCTCTATATTTCCTTTCCGACTCCAAACCTAAGTATTTTGCAGTCGCTCCGGTAGCAATAATTACAGTCTCCGCCACAATCTCTTTTTCACCATCAATAGTAACCATAAAAGGACGTTTTGAAAAATCGACCTTCGTAACATCTCCGGAACGAATATCAGCACCCATCCTTTGAGCTTGATTTTTAAGATCTTCCATCATGTCATTTCCTGTTATCCCATTTGGGTAACCAGGAAAATTCTCTATCTCTGTGGTGGTGGTGAGTTGTCCGCCAGGCTGTATGCCCTCATATAATATAGGTGATAAATTAGCTCTTGAAGCATATATAGCAGCCGTAAATCCAGCAGGTCCACTACCTATTATTAAACATCTTGTCTTTTCTTGTGTCATCATATTAAAAAATATTGCATTTTGTGCATTTCTAAAATCTCGTTTTTCAGAGCTTTGTATATTGCTTTTTTATAAAAGTTTTTGTCTACAGCAATTGTTATATCTCGTGTGGCACCCAAACTTTCTTTAAACGAAATAAGGCAATCACGGCTCTTGTCACTCACATAAGGAGTTGCCATCTCTGGCACTATGGTCATGCCTCCAGTTGTAGACACCATCCTAACGATAGTCTCCAACGAGCCACTTTCAAAATTCATCGCTCTACCCGAAAGCCGAGCCACCTTACAAAGATCGAGCACCTGCGAACGAAGGCAGTGTCCATCGGCAAGGAGAAGCAGGTTATCAAGATCTAAATCTTTGACATCAGCCCACTGTCTACCACGAAGAGGAGAATCTGGCGAGACATAAAGGTAAAATTTATCTTTATAAAGGATCTCCTCGTCCACCTCTGAAGAGTCTAAAAAACCTCCTGCAAGAATACCGATATCTACCGTACCACGACGTAATGCAACAGCGATATCACGAGTAAACATCTCTTTTATCTCAACCTCTACTTTAGGGTATCTCTTTATAAATTTAGGTAAAAAAAGATGTAGTATATATGGCGCAATGGTAGGAATAACGGCAAGTCTCAACGTTCCGGCAACCTCTTTTTTAGCATCATTAACCTTTTGTCCTATGGAATGGAAATCTGATATTGCCTCTCGTGCCTGCTCGGCAACCACACTACCCATTGCTGTTAATGTAAGAGGCTTCTCGTTTCTGTTTAAAAGCACAACACCCAACTCCTCCTCTAAGTTTTTGATCTGCACGCTTAAAGAGGGTTGTGTAACGTGACAATAATCTGCTGCTGCAGAAAAACTGCCGTTGTCAGCCACCGAAAGGAGATATTCAAGTTGTACTATTGTCATAATTTTTTGATGATTTTCTAAGATACCGTTTAAATCATATTTAAATAGTCTCTTAATTACTGCAAATATAAGATATTTTTATGAATTATTTTTTTTATAAGTACGCTTTTTATATATTTGTGAAAATTATTATAATATGAAAATTATTATTACGACTCTATCTATTTCTTTAATCCTCACAAGTTGCATTGGAGCAGGTAATATGTCAAGACGTGAGACCATTCCTACTGGAGCTAACACAGACATGGTATTCTGTTCTGACAAAACAACCTTAAGAACACATAACATAGTAGACGACCCTAACGTCATTAACGCTCAAAACAAAAACATAACTTTCTGCAAAGCCATTATCGCTGCCGATATATTTAACGCCATCGAAGATAGCAGCATAGAGTGTTTAGAAGATTTCAACAAGAAAAAATCACTCATCGGTCTTATCTCTGACGATGTCATTAAACGTAACATTGACAAATCGCTTGTCATATACGACAAGACGACAAAATCGAACGACAACATTTATAAATCCGAAGTTGTAGTTGAACTTAAAAAAAGCATTATCCTTGATGAGTTAAAAGCCTCATTTATAAAAGGGAACATAGCAGACTCTGCAAAGATAGCAGAGGTGATAAGCGCAACTAACAAACGTCTAATTCCGATAGAAAAATAAGAGTATAAAAAAGGCGTACATTAAAATTAATGTACGCCTTTTTTTATATTCTTGAATATCTATTTTTTAGATACAGCCACATCAAATTCCTCCATCAAAGTTTTGAATATCTCTTTCACAGTAGTTATCTTTTCTGCTCTATAAGCATTTACACCAGCAAAAGCATATCCATGATTGAAGTTCCCTTTTAGGGCATAAGACAAAGCGTGCATTATGCAATAAGGACTTTTGTTGATGTCACAAGTACGAATACAATGTTGAGGACACGTTTTAGGTCTTGTCTTACCACTACGCACATCCATGATAAAGTTACTTCTTATAGCACGACCTGGCATCCCTACTGGACTCCATATTACTTCTATGTCTTCTTTCTTAGCATCTAAATAAGCTTGCTTAAAGGCAGGAGAAGCGTCACACTCTTCTGTTGTAACAAAACGAGTACCCATCTGTACTCCTGTCGCTCCGAGTTTTATCATACGATAAATATCCTCGCCTGTATATATGCCACCCGCCGCAATGACAGGGATGGTACACTCATATTTCTTTTCAAATTCGGCAATAGAAGAAACAACTTCAGGAAGTATCATCTCTAACGCAAATTTAGGATCTGTAATTTGCGATTCTTTAAAACCGAGATGCCCACCTGCCATAGGTCCTTCAACGACAATAGCATCAGGAAGATAGTTGTATGAAGCGTGCCATTTTTCACAAATGATACGTGCCGCACGTGCCGACGAGACAATAGGCACTAACTTAGTTGTACAACCTTCTGTTCTGTAACTTGGCAAATCAAGAGGAAGCCCAGCACCAGAAAAGATAAGATCAGCACCACATTCCATGCTTGTTCTAACCATTTCAGCATAGTTACTTAAAGCAAACATTATATTTACTCCTATAACACCTTTTGTCTTTGTTCTTGCCTTAGCAATCTCCTCACGAAGCCCAATGACATTTGCCTCATAGAAATTAGGGTTTGTCTTACAATATATTATGCCTAATCCGGCACAAGATATAACGCCCACGCCACCTTCGGAAGCCACAGCACTTGCAAGTCCTGATAATGATATTCCGACGCCCATTCCACCTTGTACAATAGGAATCTTAGCAATCAAGCCACCAATATTTAATTCTTTAATCATCTGCATTTTATCTACGAAAAAGCTATCGAAAAAAATATTGATAACGATCTCATTCCTTTTTATATATTAACGCATAAACTAATTTAATAGTATGCTAAATAAAGTATCTTTCATTTAAAGACAATGATATTTTCCACAAAAGTACTGTTATTCTTGTCGTAAAACAAGAATAATTTGATATTAAGTAATAAGCATCTGTTATTTTAAGGATAACAATATCGTTATCAGGCAATTACATTAATTTAACGTTCGTTGAAATTATTTATATCTGTTTTTTTATATCATAGAAAAACGCTATCTTTGTGAAAATTAAAATTTATGGAAAAACAGTATATCCCATTTGTGGAAGAGCTACTTGAGCTTGCTATAAAAGAAGACATCGGAGACGGTGATCACACCTCTTTATCTACAATCCCTGCTTCTGAGCGTGGAAAGATGAAACTTTTAATAAAAGAAGAAGGCGTATTAGCAGGAGTGGAAGTCGCACGTATGGTGTTTTCTCGATTAGATAAAAGCGTTAAATTTGAGCAATATTTAAACGATGGAGACAGGGTAAAAGTCGGAGACATAGCTTTTCGTGTCGAGGGAAAATTGATAACCTTATTACAATCGGAACGCATAACATTAAACATCATGCAACGCATGAGTGGTGTGGCGACGCAAACTGCGGTTTACGTGAAAGAGCTACAAGGGCTTAAAACTCGTGTTTTGGATACTCGCAAAACCACTCCCGGCATGAGAGTGTTAGACAAAATGGCGGTTAAGATCGGAGGTGGTGATAACCATCGTATGGGTCTTTACGACATGATACTCATAAAAGACAACCACATAGATTTTGCTGGTGGGATAACGAGTGCCGTAACAAAATGTAGAGACTATCTTAAAAAGAATAACAAAGACCTCAAAATAGAAGTCGAGGTACGTTCCCTTAGCGACATAAAAGAGCTATTTGCAATCGGCGTTCCCTATCGTATAATGCTCGACAACTTCAACATAGAACAAACAAAAGAGGCAGTAGCCCTAATAAACGGAGCTTGTGAAATTGAGTCTTCGGGCGGTATAAATCTAAAAACTATGAGAAGCTATGCCGAGTGTGGTGTAGACGTAATATCTATTGGTGCTCTAACCCACCAAATAAAGAGTTTAGACATGAGTTTAAAAGCAGACTAAGAAAAATTATTATGAGAAAAATAGTATTATTTGTTATGGCAGCAATCATAGCTTTGCCTTCAGCAGCACAAGGACTTAAAACATTCACTTATAACGACATAAACGCTGGTCTCTTCTCTCCAAAATCGGTATGGGGACTTCGTTCAATGAATAGTGGCGATTTTTATACAGCCTCACAAGACAAGACAATAGTAAAATATTCATATAGCACAGGCGACAAGGTCGATGTTTTGTTTGATGCTAACGAGGTGTCTCCAAAGATAGATTACATATGGGACTACCAACTTAGCAATGATGAGACATTGATGTTAATTGCCACAGAAGTAAAAGAGATATACCGCCACTCTTATACTGCAAAATATTGGATATACGACATCACAAAAAAGGAACTTCGTGAGCTTGCACAAGGAGCAGACCAAGAGGTGGCTTCTTTCTCTCCCGACGGCACTAAAGTAGCCTTTGTGCGTAACAACAACCTTTTCTACTTAGACCTCACCTCTTCAAAGGAGGTTCAAGTAACCACAGACGGCAAATTTAACTATATAATAAACGGTAAACCCGACTGGGTTTATGAAGAGGAATTTGCCTTCAGCAAGGGTTATCAATGGTCTGCTGACTCTAATATGTTGGCATACTACCGTTTCGATGAAGAACGTGTCAAGGAATATCATATGAACCGATTTGATGGAGAGCTCTACCCTACCGTTTACAGCTACAAATATCCAAAGGCTGGGGAGCAAAATTCTATTGTTTCCATATATTCATATAATCTTAACGATAACAAAAGCGTAAAGATGAACGTTGGGGATGAAGATGATCAATATATCCCTCGTATCGTGTGGAACGGCAATAGTTTGATGGTGCTTCGTGTAAATAGGCTTCAAAATATGTTCGACATCCTTATGTGCAACGCAACAACAGGATCTTCAAAAGTTGTTTTCACGGAAAAAAACAGCCGTTACATAGAGCGTATAACAGACGAGACAGTAACCTTCTTACCCGATGGTGATAGGTTTATTGTAAAAAGTGAAAAAGACGGATATATGCACCTTTACCTTTACAGCATCACAAAAGGAGAACTTAACCGTATCACAAAAGGAAAATGGGAAGTTGTTAATATGTTGGGCGTTAGCAAAGAGGGCACTATCTACTTCACCTCTACCGAGACTTCATCTATGCGTCGTAATCTATACTCGATAGACCTTAAAGGCAAGAACAAACGTCGTTTAACCACCGGAAATGGAACTTACGACATCTCCTTTAACAAAAACTTCACCTACTTTATAAGCTACTTCACAAATACGACAACACCAAACACCGTTACCCTACATAAGTCAAACGGCTCTTTGGTACGTGTCTTAGAAAACAACACTATATTAAAAGCTCTAATTGCAGAATATGCAGTTCCTCAAAAGGAGCTCATGACCATAGTAACAGAAAAAGGTGTCGAGCTAAATGCCTTTATCATAAAACCTAATAACTTCGACCCTAACAAGAAATACCCTCTATTTATGACACAATATAGCGGACCTCAATCACAACAAGTGAGCGACTCTTGGTTTATATCGTGGGAATATGCTTTGGTAAACGAGGGTTACATCGTTGTGTGTGTCGACGGTCGTGGCACAGGATATAAAGGAGAAGAATTTAAGAAATGTACATACCGTGATTTGGGTAAGTTAGAGGTTATCGACCAAGCAGATGCGGCTAAATACTTTGGGAAACTAAGTTATATAGATCCTGCACGTATTGGAATTTACGGATGGAGCTATGGCGGATTTATGGCTCTAAACTGCATCTTAAAATATCCGGATCTTTTCTCAACAGCAATTGCCGTTGCGCCCGTTACAAGTTGGAGGTATTACGACACTATATACACAGAAATATACAATGGGCTGCCTCAAGACAACGCCAAAGGATATGACGATAACTCTCCTCTCGGCTTTGCCAAAAACCTAAAGGGTAACCTTCTTATCGCACATGGCTCGGCAGACGACAATGTGCATATCCAAAACACATACGAAATGATAGCTGCGCTTGAGCGTGAGAGCAAACCTTTTGATATGATTATATATACTGATAAGAACCACTCTATGTATCCAGGAGGCGTGGCACGAAGACACCTTATGAACAAATGTATAGACTACGTGAAAAAACATTTATAAAAAATACTATCTTGGATTAGTTTTTGCGTTATATGTTGCAAACGCTA
Organism: Rikenellaceae bacterium; assembly: GCA_036653215.1. GTDB lineage: Bacteria > Bacteroidota > Bacteroidia > Bacteroidales > Rikenellaceae > JADFUS01. The sequence goes on along the minus strand of JAVVUK010000028.1, from coordinate 4,249 downwards.
AAAACAACAATTATGAAAAAAAATTTTTATTTATGGATGTGCTTGGCACTTATAGTGCCGCTTGCCACCACCGGATGTAACAACGATGATGATAACAGCAACTCCTATATCTCTATGGCAACAGTAGAGAGGAGTAGCACCAACGTCTTTCTGCTACGCTTAGACGACGGAAGTTTGGTGCGTCCAAACAACCTTACAAGCAGCATAGAGTCTGGGAAACGCATCTTAATGACCTTTCAATATGGGAACGAATATGTAGCAGGATCGGCGTATAACTATGACATACATATACTTAATTATAATTGGGTGCTCACTAAAGATATAATAGACCTCACAGCGGCAAATGAGAAAGAGATAGGCAACGACCCATTCTACTCAATAAACGCCATAAACACAGGAGGAGGATATCTGAATGTCTTTGTGAGTTTCTTGTTCGACTATGTGCCACACTTCATAAACTTAGCAAATAACACCATTGACGGCACTCCGTCTACAGCTTCGGTTGTAAATCTTGAACTACGACAAAACGCCTATGGCAACAACGGTGGTTTATTAGCTTTTGGCGTTGTCTCATTTCCTCTGACAAAATATATCAATGCCGCAACAGCAGGACAAGAAAAGATAACCTTTAACATCTTGGTAAATCTCCCTAATGGAGAAAAGACCATCTCTGTTGACTACTTTTTAAACAAGGCAAACGAAAGTTCAGTATCTCCATCAGACGATATGTTTAAAGATAACAGCAAGATCAAATAACCTTATTGATAAAGGACTTCGATAATAAAATAACGGCTTCTACTCGCAATGAATAGAAGCCGTTATTTTATTATCATCAAGCACTCTATTTACCAAGTGTTGCTTTTAAATTGGCAGGTTGCCATAGTGTTTTACGTGAAGGATGCTCAAGGGCTATTTTCATACGTTCCACTTGCCCCTTAGTAAAGTTACAATAAACACCATAGTTCATGAAGTTACCAAAATCTATAACCTCACCCACGCAATTTTTCTTACCATGTCCATAATAAGCATCACTATTAGATGAACACTCCATTTGTGGAGTATCCGATATTTCATCACCAAACCTATCTCCATCTACAAGACTTTTATCACAATAATCCAATCCACTCTCATTAAAAGTATGAGGAAGATCGAACCAGTGACCTATCTCGTGAGTTATGACAGATTGAAAATCGAGATCCCAAATATTTTTAGCTCCAGGAAGATATGCTCCGTTATATACCACACGAGCACAGTTGCTGTCAGACATACCACGATTTGGATACCACGCTATACCTGAGTTATTTGTAGTGCCATCACCATATAAATCATTAGTTATATAGATGTTGAAATATTTATAGTTATCCCACGCTATTTTCGCTATTTCAGGCGTTGCCTCCCAATTTCCGAGACCTAATCTATTCGCAGGATGATTGACGTCATATTGTACAACGCCAGTTGTAGCATTTCCTTGAGGATCAAACTTCGCAAGGACAAACTCAAAATTTATAGACGATACATAATCTTCTCTCTTAGGATCTACATTAAGAAATGTCTCAGGGTCACCATCGTTTATGATCATGTTAAAGTCGTTATTCACCCACGCAAGGACTGTCTCCATACGTGCCTGATCGAGAGTTCCAGAACCTTGATCTTCACCAAACACATGGAAAACAACAGGTATTGTATATTTCTGTCCAGCCTTAGTTGCCGCTGCATTAGCAATCATTTCCGGAGTCACCTCATTAGGCTTTGCGTTATATCTATCGGGCTGTCCAGCACGACAGATAAGAGGTTTTACGTGTTCAACCCCAGTGTCCTTAAGTTGAGCAACATCTTTATTACAACTTACAAAGAAGACAGTAAGTATGAACAAAAGAGAGTAGTTGATTTTTTTCATTTTGTATTTTCGTGATTAGAAACTATCTAAAATATATTCTTGCAAATATAAGTATTATTTGCTACAAAACAATGAGGAGGCGTAAAATTACATACGCCTCCTCACCTTAAACACACTATATCGTCTTATTATTTGCCACTTACAGCTTTATCTAAGGCATCTAATTTATCACCCATTGTAGCAGGATCTTTCACAGTAGGATCGGTAGGATCAGTGGCTCCAGCTCCAAGCACCTTATCAAGGTTAGATTGTTGCCATAAAGATTTACGACCATAAGCTTGAAGAGCCGCTTTCATACGAGCAACTTGACCTTGAGTAAAGTTGCAGTAAACACCATAGTTCATAAAGTTACCAAAGTCTATCACCTCACCCTTACAGTTTTTCTTACCATGACCATAATAAGCAGTATTTTGTTGCCATCCATTACTTGCTGAACCAGAAGAGTTTTCCATTTGTGGAGTATCCTTAACTTGGTCTCCATAACGTCCACCATCTGCAAGACTTGAATTACATTTATCCAAACCATTTTCGTTAAATGTGTGAGCAAGGTTTAGGAAGTGACCAAATTCGTGAGTTATTACAGAAGTGAAGTCTTTGTCATAATAAGTACCTCCAGGAAGATATGCTCCGTTATATACCACACGTGCAATATTGTTATTTGTCATAGTTGCATCAGGATACCACGCTACCCCAGAGTTATTTGTATAACCATCAGCATATAGGTCATTAGTGATATATACGTTCATATACATCTTATTATCCCAAGCAACCTTTTTCATCTCGTTAGTAGTTTGGGAATCATAGACACCGGGACCCGCTTTTGCAAGAGGGTGTGAAGCAGAATAGATTATAACAGAACAGTCCCCAGATGCTGTACCTTTATATGTACTTGTTGCTAATGGCTTACCACCATATATTTTATCATCTTTCTTTATCGGAGTTCCATCGCTATAATTCTTAGCAAGGACAAACTTAACAGGTAAGTAACCAACAAATTCATCTCTCGCAGGAGCAATAGTCGAAAAGTTTTCTTTGTCACCAGAGTTTTTAATACCGTTATAGTCATTGTTGATCCATGTAAGCACCTTTTCTATACGTGCAGCATTTAGCGTACCTGAATATTGATTTGCACCGAATATGTGGAAGACAACAGGTATAGTATAGACTTGATCAGCTTTTGTTGCCATCGCAGCAGCGTAAAGCTCAGCAGAAAGCTCAGCAGGCTTCATCTCATTACCATTTTCATCAGAACCTATTTTACAAGGTTTTGGCATAGACTTAGTCGCCATATTGCTATCTTGGTTAGCCTGTTTGTTTAAGTCCTCTTTGCTACATCCAACAGCAAGCGTTGCGACGAAAGCAAATAGGGTTAGAAATTTTAAAGTTCTCATATAATAATTTAATTAGGTTTTTGCAAATGTAACGATTATCTTTTATAAAAGAAGAATTATGCACATATTATTTTATATTAGTCTAATAAAATAATCAGAAACTTCTCATTTATACGACATTAGCTATTTACAAATTATCGTAATAATTCTTACAAAGATAATGATCTTTTTCTAAAAAAAGCAAATCCTCAACTAAAAGATCTGCTTTTTTAGAAATTATTTATAATTTACACATGGACACACTCACCATGTGCTTCAGCAGCCGCTTCCATAAGAGCCTCCGAAAGTGTTGGGTGTGGATGGATTGTTTTTATCATATCCATAGCCGTACCACCAAGAGACTTAGCGATACCTACTTCCATCAACATCTCTGTCACATTAGTACCTATAAGACTTGCTCCTAAGATTTTATCTGTCTTCTTATCGAACACCAATTTTATAAATCCATCTTTGTCGCCCGTTGCAGTAGCCTTACCAGAAGCTGTATATGGGAACTTTCCAACACGGACTTCATATCCTTGTGCAATAGCCTTAGCCTCTGTGAGACCTACGGATGCTATTTCTGGAGATGTATAGATGCAAGCTGGGACATTTGTGTAATCTACCTTACGTGGGTTCATACCGGCAATGCCTTCAACACAACATAATGCTTCGGCAGATGCTACGTGAGCAAGAGCAGGAGTGTTGATAACGTCACCTATTGCATATATGCCGTCTACATTTGTTTTATAGTTGCCGTCAACAATGATCTTACCTCTTTCACGAGTGATGTTCATCTCTTCAAGCCCCATGTTTTCGATATTTGAAGCCACGCCTACTGCCACAAGCACAATTTCTGCTTCGATAGTACTTTCACCCTTCGCATTTTTGATAGTCACAAGACAGTCGTCAGCACGCTTTTCGACACTCTCCACAGAAGAGTTTGTCATAAATGGAAGTTTAGCTTTGCGGAATGAACGTT
>JAVVUK010000027.1:14928-18601 GCA_036653215.1 Rikenellaceae bacterium | reverse complement strand
GCGGAATTACCAAATCGTTATCTAACTTCACAATAAATGGGGTTGTGTCTTATGATGGATCTGTCGTTAAGATGTCTGATGGCTTAAACAAATCCTTAAATTCCATATATGTAGAGCCTAAAAGGGAAAAGATGTCTATCTCTGGAGGTGGAGTAAGCATAAAATGGATCTCTATAATCCTAATTGTGGCGATTGCTGTTACAGCCTACTTTGTGTTTTTTGATGGAGCCGATTACGATATATTGCCAAAGGCACAAAAAGAAGAGGCAACACCAACTATCATCAACGAGAGGGTTGTTGACGATACAGTGGTGGAAGAGGAGGCAGACTCCGTCACTCTTGAGGAAGATGTTGCTAAGGAACCTATAACAAATGAAGAGGCTTTTTATATCGTATCAGGCGTATTCTCAACACGAGAAAATGCTCAGAAACATTTAGATGGGCTTAAAAATAAAAATAAAAATGTAGTCGAGGTGTTAGGTAAGTTTTATGCCACCATAGGAACATACAAAACTGACGCTGCGGCAACAGAGGCTAAAAAAGCGGCTAAGAGCGACTGTTGGGTGCTTAAGGTAAAAAATAATAAACCTATATATAAAGAACAATAAAAAGAGAATATGAAGAAAATAATTTTAGCTGTATCGATGATTGCCTTGTCTATGAGTTCTTATGCTCAAATAGAACTTAAGGCAGCCGAAAAGACAACGACAAAATTTGATGCTGAACAATACAAATTTACAGATGTTAAAAGGCTACAAAGCACACCTGTTAAAGATCAATATAGCACAGGTACTTGTTGGTGTTTCGCTGGCATAGGAACCCTTGAAAACGACTTACTTGTAAAGAGTGGTAAGGAGTATGATTTGTCGGAAATGTGGATTGTTCGTAATGTATATCTTCTTAAAGCAGAACGTTATGTGCGTATGCATGGGGAGGCTTCTTTTAGTGAAGGAGCTATTTCTACAGATGTGATAACCGCTATCAAGAAATTTGGTCTTGTCCCTGAAAGTGCTTACTCTGGTCTTAATTATGGAACAGAGAAACACCAACATAGAGAACTTACAAGGGCTCTTTCTAATTACCTTGATGCTATAATCAAAAACCCTAACGGCAAGTTGTCTACCTCTTGGAAAAAAGGTTACGAGGGGATTTTAGATGCTTATCTTGGTGCTCGTCCCGACAAATTTGAGTTTGAGGGTGTCGAATATACTCCGACTTCATTTTTGGCAATGACAGGTATAAACCCTGACGATTATGTTACGATAGGTTCTTTTACTCATCATCCTTTCTATGGCAAGTTCCCTTTAGAAATTCCAGATAACTGGGCTTGGAACAAAATCTACAATGTCTCTTTGGAGGAGATGGTTTCTATTATAAACTCAGCTATTGACAATGGATATGCTATTGGCTGGGATGCTGATGTTAGTGAAGACGGCTTCTTGCATAGTAAAGGCTTTGCTAAGATGCCTGTTATTGTTCAAGACAGTGTAAAAGGTAAAAAGAGTGTAGGGCTGCCAAAAGAGATAGCTGTTACACAAGAGACACGTCAAACGATGTTCGACAACCTACAAACTACCGATGACCACCTTATGGTTATTGTAGGTACTGCAAAAGACCAAGAAGGAAACCCATACTATATAGTTAAAAACTCATGGGACAACACCAATAAATATGGTGGGTTCTTATATGCTTCACTTCCTTATATAGAAAGTAAGACTATTGGTGTCATGGTCAATAAAAACGCCCTTAGCAGCGATATAAAGGCTAAACTTAATATAAAATAAGCGTTATAGCTTCTTAATAAACATTAGTAAAAAGATGTTGCCTTTGAATTAGGGGTAGCATCTTTTACGGTTTATAAAACTAATAAAAAACGATAATATGGATTGGATATCAAATCTTTTGTGGGGTAATTCTATTGCTCATTCTGTGATGCTATTGGCTTTTGTGATAGCTTTCGGTGTTATGCTTGGTAAGGTTAAGATCGGAGGGGTATCTTTAGGCATGACTATGGTGCTCTTTGTGGGTATCACGGTTTCTCATTTCGGTTTTCAGCTTGATCATTCTGTTTTACATTTCATGAAAGAGTTTGGACTTATCTTATTTGTATATGCTGTCGGGTTGCAAGTGGGTCCTGGTTTTTTCACATCTTTTAAAAAGGGAGGTATAACACTTAATCTATTGGCGGTCGGCGTTGTACTCTTGGGTGTTGTCACAACTGTTGTTATATATTATATAACCGACATCCCTATGCCTACAATGGTGGGGATCCTTTCAGGGGCTGTTACTAATACTCCAGGCTTGGGTGCCGCACAAGAGGCTTATATGGGCGTGAATGGAGTTGCCGATCCTTCTATTGCTTTGGGTTATGCTGTGGCATATCCTTTAGGTGTGATAGGTATCATATCCTCTCTTGTTTTTATACGTTTCATTTTTCGTATCAATTTCGACAAGGAAAACAAACAATTGGAGGCTGAAAATTCTACTAAGAAAGATATGGCAAACACCTTATCTTTAGAAGTTAGAAACCCTGCTCTTTTTGGGAAGAGCATACAACATATCATCGATCTTATAGATCGTAAATTTGTTATCTCTCGTATCATGTATAAAAACGGAACAGAAGAGATTGCCTCTTCGGAGAAGATACTTAGCGAGGGGGATAGGGTTTTTGTGATTACGACACCTCAAAATACAGAAACTCTTACTGCTTTTATAGGTAAGCCTGTAAATATGACTATCGACGATTGGGTTAAGTCAGACGCTTCGCTCATATTTAGGAAAATATTGATTACCAAAGCAGAGATAAATGGCAAGACCCTTCAACAGATAGATCTTAGAAATAGGTTTGGAGTAAATGTAACACGTATTAACCGTGCAGGGATAGATCTTGTTGCTCAGGCAGATTTGAAATTACAAATCGGAGACCGTGTTAAAGTGGTTGGTACAGAGGCTTCTATGGCTGCTGTGGAGAAGATTTTAGGAAATAAGATGGGCAAGCTTAATGACCCGAACTTGATACAGCTATTTATAGGTATCTTCCTTGGGGTAATTTTTGGTAGCATCCCATTTGTATTTCCAGGCATTCCTCAACCTATAAAGTTAGGTTTGGCAGGTGGTCCACTTATCGTTGCAATTTTGATGAGTGTCTTTGGTATTAAATTTAAGCTCGTCACCTATACCACATTAAGTGCTAATCTCATGATCAGAGAGATAGGTATATGTCTTTTCTTGGCTTGTGTGGGGCTTGGTGCTGGTGAGAATTTTGTCGATACCATAGTCAATGGCGGTGGTGTGACATGGATAGCTTTAGGTGTTATAATAACCGTTCTTCCACTTATCATTATGGGCATCGTAGGAAGACGTTTTTTCCATATCAACTATTTCACCCTCATGGGGCTTCTTGCTGGTAGTACAACCGATCCTCCGGCACTTTCATATTCGACATCTACTGCTGGAAATGACGCTCCCTCTATCGGTTATGCGGCGGTATATCCGCTTACGATGTTCCTTAGGGTTATGTCGGCACAGTTTTTAATATTGTTATTCGCATAAAAAATAGGCTGCTTAAAGGCAGCCTATTTTTTTAGGGATGTAATTTGCTTGATAAGTAACGACTATGTTAGTTACAGACTTTGCTACCTCTGTGCCTTTAGGGCTTAGCGTTATGGTTTTA
>JAVVUK010000027.1:4391-14828 GCA_036653215.1 Rikenellaceae bacterium | reverse complement strand
GTTAGTTACAGACTTTGCTACCTCTGTGCCTTTAGGGCTTAGCGTTATGGTTTTATATGAGGTGTTCCCTATGCGCATTGTGCCGTTTGATAAAACAGAGAAGTCTCGTTCTGAGACAGACAAAAAGCTCGTTGGAGAACTCATAATTCCATTGCGTGTAGATGCTTTTTCTATGATTACCTCACTACGAGAGGGTGTGTATGTCCATATCGTCTCACCATCTGAGAATATCTCCATTTGTCCAAAATGGATAGAATAATATTTCCCTTTCACAAACATCTCTCCGTTGTAAGAAGCTGCATCTCCCTTTGCTCCTTGAGTTGAAAATACAACTGAGGCTTTAAATATTTTAAGTGAAGCTACCTTGTTTTCAATTTGTTTTAGGGTAGTGTTTTGAGCTTGAACTGCTAAAGAAAATAGCAATAATGTAAATAGTAAACCTATTTTTTTCATGTTGTTGATAATTGTTTTTACCTTGATTAAGAAGCTGTTTCTAATTTTTCTAAGTATGCTTTTACCTTTTCCATCAACCATCTTGGCGTTGAGGTAGCTCCGCATATACCGATGGTAGACACTCCCTCTAACCATGAGAGTGAAATGTCGTTTTCGTCTTCTATCTTATAACTATTCTCATTTGAGAGTTTACATTGTTCAAATAAAACCTTGCCGTTGGAACTCTCCTTGCCACTTATAAATAAGATGAGGTCATATTGTTTGGCAAATTCTTTAAGATGAGGAACTCTGTTTGATACGTTACGACAGATGGTGTCTTTTATGATTACATTGCTACCTAACTTCTTTATTATCTCGCTCATACTTTCGAAAAGAGGCAGTGGCTTGGTGGTCTGTGAGAGAAAGAATATAGGACGGCTAAAGTCCACTTTTCCCATTAACTCACTTATCCCATCTACAATTATCGCTTTGTTATCTATCTGCCCATTGAGCCCCACAACTTCAGCGTGTCCGTGTTTTCCTAAGATTACGACCTGCCCATCGACAGAACTCATAACGTCAAAAGCATCCTTAACCGATTTCTGAAGCTTCGCAACCACAGGACACGTGGCATCGATTACCTTTATTCCTCTTTCTATGGCTTCTTGATATGTTGAGGGTGGCTCTCCGTGTGCCCTTATAAAGAGCACCTTGCCACTTAGATTTTTTATGTCTTTATAGGAAACGGTGATTAGTCCTTTTTGTGTAAGACGATCTATCTCGATACGGTTGTGTACAATATCGCCTAAGGAATAGAGCACACCGCTTTTTTCTATCTCTTGTTCGGCACGTTTTATGGCATTTACAACGCCAAAGCAGAAGCCTGATTTGTCGTCTATCTCAACTTTCATGATAGGCCTTTTTTATTTATCATATCTTCAACCCACATCATTTGTTGCTCAATGGTCATGTCGCTATTGTCGAGTAAAATAGCATCATCGGCCTTGCGTAGAGGCGATATTTTTCTATTTTCATCAAGAGCATCACGCTCAGAGATGTTTGCTTGTATATCTTTTAAAGAGGCATTGACCCCTTTACCTATATATTCTTTATATCGTCGTTGGGCACGCACCCCGACGGAAGCGGTCATAAATATCTTTAATTCAGCATCTGGGAATACAGCAGTTCCTATATCTCTGCCGTCCATAACGATACCCTTGCCTTTACCCATGTCTTTTTGCTTTTCTACCAAAGCCTCACGTACGGCTCCCACCTCGCTAACACGACTAACGAAAGAGCTTACCTCCATGCTACGGATTTGTTTCTCTACGTTCTTTCCGTTTAACGATATGTCATTGGTGTCGTTTGCAAAATCGAAATGTATATCTCCGAGAGAGGCGATAAGAGCCTTCTCGTCTAATATTCCAGAGTTGAAAAATCCATTTTCAATAGCAAAAAGTGTCACTGCACGGTACATAGCACCGGTATCGATATATTTATAACAATATCTCTTAGCTATAAGTTTCGCAAAGGTGCTCTTACCGCATGATGAGTGACCGTCTATTGCAATAATTATATTTTTCATTTCTCTATGAATTCAATTATGCTTGATATCATGGCAATAACTCCAATTCCCGATATGGCAACTCCTGCAATTCGATTAATGTAAAAGATGTGTTTAAGGGTAAACTTTTTACGAAATGAATTTACGAGCGTCGTAAGGGAGAACCACCATAATACAGCTCCGGAGAGTACTCCGATGAGCATTATTATGTGAGTAAAGATAGTGAAATCTATGTCTTCAACCTTAAAATAGGAGAACAACCCAAGAAAGACAAGTATATATGCAGGATTGGTGACGGTAAGACCAAATATGGAAAAGAAATCTTTTAGAAGGTTACGTTTGCTGTTTCTGTTTTGTCGCAAATTTGCAACGCTCTTTTTTAGAAGGATTGAAAGTCCAACGATGGCGATAACAAGCCCTCCGATGAGTTTTATGACCTCTAAGTTATTTGCTAAATAAGGTTCTATGAACGAGAAGAAGAATAGAGCAATGGTGGCAAAGAAAAAGTCTGCTGAGGCGGCCCCACAGCCAGACACAAATCCAGATAGAAATTTGTTATTTATGGTACGTTGGATACACATAACACCAATAGGGCCTAATGGCATAGATGCCAAAAGACCTATCACAAAGCCTTTTATGATTATCTCTAAATAATCCATAGGTGTCTATCCTTATACGACTATCTTAAGTTTTGTTATTGTGTTTTGTGCGGCACGTTGTTCGGCTTCTTTTTTGGAAGTTCCTATTCCATAGCCACACTCTTTCCCATTTATTGTAACTATACCTACAAAATTGTGCTCTTCTTCTTTGTTATCATCGCTTAGCTTGGCAACGATAGATAATTTCTTATGTCTTTTTTGACACCATTCTATAAGTCTGCTTTTATGATCGGTCTCTGTCTCCATGATTTTTTCTATGTCGATGTACCTTTCAAAAATGCGGTTTATCAAAAGCCTATTTGTGAAGTCATATCCTTTGTCTAAATATATAGCTCCCATCATAGCTTCAAAAGCATCTCCATAGAGGTGCTTTCCTGTTGCGTTATATGAACTTTGCGTAATAATACAACTATCAAGCCCCATAGAAACAGCAAGCTGGTTTAGAGTCTTGCGATTTACTAAACGAGAACGTAGCTGTGTTAGGAAACCCTCATCTTCATAAGGATATTCTACATATAACATATCTGATACTACACCTTCAATTATGGCATCTCCGAGAAACTCAAGACGTTCATTATTCATTATAGCACCATCCTCTAAAACAATAGAAGCTGACTTGTGTATCATCGCCAGCTTATAAAGTTCTATATTATTTGGGATTAACCCGAAAATTCGTTTTATTGTCTTATAGTGATATCTGTCTTTAGAAAAGTTAGATTTTATAAGATAGTTTAAAAAGCCAATCACTTATTCTTTATATTTTTTTAATATAATTGTTGCGTTATGACCACCAAAACCGAACGTGTTACTTAAAGCAACGTTTACCTCTCTCTCTTGTGCTTTTCCAAGAGTGAAGTTGATTTTTGGATCAAGCTCAGGGTCTAAGGTTTCTACATTTATTGTAGGAGGGATAATACCCTCACGAATAGCCATTATACAAGCCATAGCTTCAACAGCTCCAGTAGCACCTAAAAGGTGTCCTGTCATAGATTTTGTAGAACTAACGTTGATTTTGTAGATGTGATCTCCCATAACATTTTGAAGACCAACAATTTCAGCCACGTCACCAGCAGGTGTTGATGTGCCGTGAGTGTTTACGTAATCTACATCTTCAGGTTGCATAGAAGCGTCTTTAAGAGCCTCTACCATAGAACGTCTCGCACCATCTCCGTCGGGATGTGGCGCTGTAAGGTGATAAGCATCGGCACTCATGCCTCCACCTGCCACTTCTGCATATATTTTAGCTCCTCTTGCTTTTGCGTGTTCAAGTTCTTCGAGCACTAAAGCTCCAGAGCCTTCTCCTAATACAAAACCATCTCTGTCTACATCATAAGGACGAGAAGCCTTTGTAGGCTCATCGTTACGTGATGATATTGCTTTCATTGAAGAGAAACCTCCAATTCCTGCTTCGGCAACAGATGCTTCTGACCCACCTGTTAATACAAGGTCTGCTTTTCCAAGTCTTATCAATGTAAGAGCATCAATAAGCGCATTTGTAGAAGAAGCACACGCCGATATAGTAGAGTAGTTAGGACCTTTGAAGCCATATCTCATAGACAAATGTCCACCAGCAATGTCTGCTATCATTTTTGGTATAAAGAAAGGGCTAAAACGGGGAATTTCTCCACCGTTTACAAACCCTTTTACTTCTTCTTGGAAAGTGGTTAACCCACCAATTCCAGATGCCCATACTATTCCTGAACGTTCAAGATCGATACCTGAATCTGCAAGCCCTGCATCTGCAAACGCTTGGTCTGCTGCTACAATAGCATATTGAGTATATAAATCAAGTTTACGAGCTTCTTTACGATCAAAAAAATCCTCTGGGTTAAAGTTTTTTACCTCGCAAGCAACTTTATTCTTAAAGTTTGTTACATCAAATCGAGTAATAGTATCAGCACCGCTAACACCTTTTCGCAGACTTGCAAAAAACTCTTCTACATTATTGCCGATAGGGTTAATAGTGCCTAATCCCGTTACGACTACTCTTTTTAGTTCCATTAATGGTATTTTAAGTTAAGGCTTGTTAGGTTTTATAAATTTATTTCTTGCTTTCGATGTAGCTTATTGCATCACCAACTGTAGTGATTTTCTCTGCATCTTCTTCAGGAATTTGAAGATCAAAAGCCTCTTCAAGAGCCATGATAAGCTCTACTGTATCCAAAGAGTCTGCTCCTAAATCATTTGTAAAGCTCGCTGTTGGAACTGCTTCTGCAGCATCTACGCTTAATTTCTCAACGATGATGTCAACAACTTTTTGTGAAATCTCAGACATAATTTTTTTCTTTTTTAGTTAATAATTATTTTGTTTTTCTCAATTCTCTATCATATAATTCGGCACAAATATACGGAAAAATATTTTAACTTTGCAAAATAAATAAGAGTTTTTTAATTAAAAAAAGAAAAATTAAAACGTTAAGATATTGAAAATGAAAAATATAGCTATATTTGCCTCTGGTGCTGGGAGTAATGCAGAGAATATAATAACCTCTTTTAGCGATTTTAAGAGCATTAAGGTGTCTTTAATATTATGTAATAACCTTTCGGCAGGGGTTATTGAAAGGGCAAAAAGGTTAAATGTTCCATGTGTCGTCTTTAATCGTGATGAGTTTAAAAATGGTAGAGTAGAAGAAATATTAAAAAACTATAAAATAGATTTTATAGTTTTGGCAGGTTTCTTATGGCTTGTTCCGAAATCTATAATTTCTCTTTACGAAAAGAAAATTATAAATATACATCCTGCCTTATTGCCAAAATATGGTGGTAAAGGGATGTATGGAGATAGGGTACATGAGGCAGTATATGAGGCAAAAGAAAAGCAAAGTGGCATAACGATACACTATGTAAATGAAAACTTCGACGATGGGGATATTATATTTCAAGCCACAGTTCTTATTTCAGATACCGATACGGCAAATGACATAGCAAATAAGGTACACGCTTTGGAATATAAATACTTTCCTGAGATTATAGCTAATACAATTTTATAATGTATATACTCCTAATAGTATATTTTTTCTCGGCAATATTAATCTCATTCATCTGTTCGGTGGTTGAGGCGGTGATCCTTTCTGTGACATTGTCTTTCATAGAGACAAAAGAGAGGGAAGAGCCGGGAAGCACAAAATTGATACGTAAATTAAAAAGCAATATAGACAAGCCTATATCTGCCATTTTAGCACTTAACACGGTTGCCCATACCATTGGTGCTGCTGGGGTTGGTGCGGAGGCTACACGGATATGGGGTAGTGAAATATTCGGTGTCGTGTCTGTGCTTATGACCCTTGCTATCCTTATTTTCTCGGAGATATTACCAAAAACAATAGGTGCTATATATTGGAAATCAATAGCTTTACTATCGGCTAAAATTATCAACGTGATGATAGTCATAGCATACCCATTGGTTTATATGTCGGAGGTGATGACAAAACTTGTATTTAAGAGAAAGCAAGAGAGTGTCACTTCACGTGAGGAAATATCGGTGTTGGCAGACATAGGTACTCAAGAGGGTGTCTTGCAGAAGAAGGAAAATGACATTATCCAAAATATAATCAGCTTGCGTGATACCTCAGTAGATGATGTTATGACTCCTCGTACCGTCTTGGTCGCTGCTCAAGAAGATATGCTCTTAAAAGACTTCATCTATGAAGAGCGTTTCAAAGCTTTCACTCGTATCCCGATATATAAAGACAACATAGACGAGATAAATGGTTATATCTTACGTCCTTATGTCTTTGAATGTTTGCTTAGTGGAAAAGAAAATTTATCCTTGAAAGATATACGTCGTGAATTTATAGTCGCTTATAATAATATGTCTCTTTCGAATATATGGGAAGAGCTGCTTCTCAAAAATGAACATATAGCTCTTGTTATCGATCAATATGGTGGAGTAGACGGGATCGTCACTATGGAGGACATCATAGAGTCTCTAATAGGGCGTGAGATAGTCGATGAGCGTGATACTAATAGTGATATGCAACAGGTGGCACGTGAGAAGTGGGAGAAGCGAGAATTGGAGATAAATAGAGAATAGTCACGGCACGTTATTTGTTTTATATACTGAAAATTTTAAGTATGAAACAGATATATTATTTCATCGATGTAGATGGCAAAAATAGTATGCCCGTTGTGAGGGCATATTTTAAGGAACACGGAATAAACCCTATGTCATGGGTTTGGTTTGATGGGCTTCCAGAGTGGGTTGAGGCTCGTGATGTCCCTTCTTTAGAACCTTATCTCTCAAATACAGTTAAGGTGTCTTATGCAAATGTGGAGAGGGAAGATCCATATTTGAAACCTCCAAAACCTAAGTTACACAATGGATCTATGCCAGAGGCTAAAACTCCACGTTCTTGGCTCTTTGAGGCTATTGTGGTGACCATATTATGCTTTATGCCTTTTGGTATAGTATCTATAATCTATGCTGCACGTGTTAAGCCTCTTTGGAAACATCTCAAATATGCCGATGCGGTAGAATCTTCTCTCTCGGCTCTTCTTTGGGCAAAATGGAGTTTTGCGGTGATGTTATTCTTCTGGCTTATCGTCTTCTTAGTATCTATAATAATCCCAGAGTCTCTTTTTATCGTCGATTGGAACAATGCCTATTGGTTAAGCGATATTTAGACAATTTCTGAGATACAATAGAGGATAGCAAAATGTTAATCTTGCTATCCTCTATTGTCTTTATTATCTCTTTAGCATACCTCTTCGGGTGTCTCGATATAAAATTCTAAGATTTTGCCTTTCCCGGAGATTGTGATGTTGTCCAACTCATTTGGTATAAATACTACTTCTCCGTAGTCAAGGGTTACGGCGGTGTCCTCTGATGTGATGAAAGCTACTCCATCGACACATAAATAGGCGGTGAAGGAGTCTCTTTCGATAAGGTCTACATCCATAGATCCGTTAAGTTCTATTATGGCGGTGGTGAAATTTTCGCTTTTATGGATTATGACGCTCTCGTTGTTTTTATGTTTTACATCTATGCTTCCGCTAAATATATATTTGAAATTTATTGCCTCTAAAGCAAGTTCGGTATGAAGCTCACGCCCCTTGCCGTCTTTGTCGACACGGTTCCAGTCGAAAATGCGATATGTGATGTCTGAGGGTTGTTGCACCTCCGCAATTAAAATCCCGGCACCAAGAGCGTGTACCGCCCCAGCAGGTATATAATAAGACTCTCCTTTTTTTACAGGGACTTTATTAAGTATGCTCTCCACATCTTTGCGTTTCAAAGCTTCAAGATATTGTTCTTGCGTGGTGCCTATCTTAAAGCCCAGATATATATAAGCCTCGTCATGGCAATCTATAATATACCACAGTTCATTTTTGCCATACGAGTCATGACGCTCTTTCGCAAGTTCATCGTTGGGGTGTACCTGAACCGATAATAGATCGGAAGTGTCTATTATCTTAAGTAACAGAGGGAAGAAATTGCCATATTTTAGATATGTCTTCTCTCCGACAAGGTCACCCATATACACCTCTAACAACTCTGTTAGGGTGTTCCCTTTGAGTTTCCCGTTTTCTACCTTTGAAATACTATTTTCTATGCCCGATATTTCCCATGACTCTCCAATGCCGTCACGTAGATGATATTCTTCGACCTCTTTTTCACATAGAAATGAGCCTCCCCAAATTCTCTCTTTGAGAAGTGGTTTAAATTTTATAGGATACATATCTTTTTATTCTTCTTTATCTTTAAATAAGTCGATGTTCCCTCTTTCAACATCATGATACATCTTTGCAAGACGTGCTATGAGAGGAGATATAACTTCAATCACATCATTTATATAAGTCTCGTTTGCCTCCTTACCTTGAAGACGAAGCAATACAACTGAATATAAAGCTCTAAAGCACACTTCTATGTCACTCATCTGAGGCTTGCCTAATTTCCCTCTTATGGTGTTTATGTGTGGCTCCACAATGGCAAAATAAGCTCTGTATTCTTCTCCAACAGGCAACTTAAGAAGTTGTAGGTGCAGATCGTTAAGGTCATCTACTACGTGCATGAAATATTCTATGTGTCCCACTTCAGCCTTTCCCTCGCTTTTAAGCAGGTTTATGAGATCGTTATACCAACAATAGGTCTGCTCTTTCTGCTCTGGAGTAAGATTTTCTTGTGGCTCAATGAGAATAGTGTATATCTGTTGCATATCAAAGTTAAGAGCCCTTAACATATCTTCTAATTGCCATATATATAGTATATACTCTGCAATGTTTTCTTTACGCTTCTGCTTTGCTATAAACATAATTTCTCTTAATCTTCAAAAGTTTCATATTCTTCGAACTCCTCCATCAAATCATCAAGGTCACGACGTTCCTTTTTTGTAGGTCGTCCTGTACCTCTATCTCTGCTCATAAATATAGTAAGTCTCTGTTGTAGCTTTTCCTTTTCTGCATCGGGAGTCATGTCTTGCATATATCGAGACACTTCTTTTGCAGGTTGGCGGTTCGTGATAAGTTCTTTTATCTTGTGGGTGTAGGTGACAGGAGGTTTACGAACAGCAATAACATCTCCCACAACAACCTCACGTGAAGGCTTTGCCGGAGAGCCATTTATGCTCACTCTATTGTTCTTGCAGGCATCTGTGGCGATGCTTCTCGTTTTATAGAGACGCATTGCCCATAGCCACTTATCTATTCGCACACCCATGAAAACCTTATTTTATGCCCCTAACGTGTTTCTCCCATGCCCAAGCATTACGAAGTGTCTCATCGGTAGATATAGAAGCCTTCCATCCTAATTCGTTGTTTGCAAATGAAGCATCAGCCCATATCTTTTCTATATCACCCTCACGACGACCTACAATCTTGTAATTTAGCTTAAGGTTATTAACCCTCTCAAACGATTTTACAATTTCTAAGACTGAAAGTCCATTTCCAGTGCCAATGTTGAAAATCTCATATTTAGACTTGCTCTTACCGTTTAACATACGTGAAATGGCAACAACGTGAGCCTTAGCAAGGTCTACAACGTCTATATAGTCACGCACCGCTGTTCCATCAGGTGTGTTATAGTCAGATCCATATATGCTAAGACACTCTCTTAGTCCGGCAGCCGTTTGTGTTACGTAAGGAATAAGGTTAAGCGGAGTGCCAATCGGGAGTTCTCCTATCAATGAAGAAGGGTGAGCTCCAATAGGATTAAAATAACGAAGAGCAATAGCGTGAATGTCGTGTGCTTTGGTTGTAAATTCTATTATCTCCTCAGACATCTGTTTTGTGTTACCATAAGGAGACATAGCCTTTTGTCCTGGAGTTTGCTCGGTCACAGGGAGCACTTCAGGCTGTCCATAAACGGTACATGAAGATGAGAAAACAAGGTTGTGAACGCCTTTATCTCGCATAATCTCCATTATATTAATCAAAGAAAGCAAGTTGTTATGGTAATATTCCAAAGGCTTACTTACAGACTCCCCAACTGCTTTGTGAGCTGCAAAGTGTATAATAGCATCAATAGGATATTTCTCAAAAATAGCAGTCATCCCATTTTTGTCGCAGCAATCGATTTGTTCAAAAGGAACTTTCTTTCCAACAATTGTCTCTATTGCTTTTACCATGCTTATTTGTGAATTGTTGAGGTTGTCAACAATCACTACCTCATAACCTGCGTTGATTAATTCAACTGTCGTGTGGGAACCTATATAGCCTGCTCCTCCTGCTACCAATACTGTACTCATCTTTTTACTGTTGACGAACTTGTATAAACTGCTTTTTTGGCGTTGTGCTTTGAGTGTGAAATGCTCACGTACTATCAGTACGCTGTGCTTTCCCCCACAA
>JAVVUK010000027.1:0-4291 GCA_036653215.1 Rikenellaceae bacterium | reverse complement strand
TGCTTTGAGTGTGAAATGCTCACGTACTATTCCAAACAATTCTGAATACAAGTTCTATGGTTATTTTATGTGTTTGTTCCTATTTTTAAATGCGTCTCCTATTTTGTCTATCTCCGTTGCTATGGAGGTGTATTTTATCCCTGCCACTTGTTCTGCTTTGCTTCCGTCATAGAGCGACTTGTCTATCAAGTTAGTTAATATATCTTGTGGTGCTTGGAAAAAAGATGGTAGTTTAAGTAACGCTTTTATTAACGAAGAAGGTATTTTTACAAATATACTATTTTTAGATAAAGAATGTCTTATATATGAGATTAATTCTTTGTATGGCAGGTTGTCGCTGCAAAGGATAAATCGCTGACCTACTGCTTCTTCTCTAAGAGCAAGGGCGATGCTGAAACGTGCCACATCTTTTGCTGATACATAACCCATAATGCCGCAAGTGTAGAAAAAAGGACATTTGTCGATGATCTTAAAAAACTGAGCTGTTCCATTATTCCAGTCTCCTTTTCCAATGATGACAGCCGGGTTTATGATGACAACTTCAAGTCCTTTTTCGGCAACCCTCCATACTTCTCCTTCGCTGTAAAATTTGCTTTTGCTATAAGGACTTCTGTTATATAAGGTTGTCATTATTGAACTTTCGGTAGTCTTGGCAGGGTAGAGCGGAGGTGTGAGCGTGGCGATGGAGCTTATGTGTAACATACGCCTTACCTTTGCCTCTAAGGCTGCCTCAGCGACACAATGTGTCATGCGGACGTTGTCGCCGATTAATTGTTGTATGTCGCATTTCCCAAAGTCGACTATTGCTGCACAGTTGAAAAGGAAATCTGCATTTTTGAATATGTCGATGAGTGAAGGTATATCAAAGAGTGAGGCGTAGTACACCTTTATATTACGGCTTTTATCGTCTGGTATAGTTGCGAATAATGCGTCAACCTTGTTTTTGTTACGTGCCACAATAGAGATGTCGTCGTACCCCTCTTCTAAGAGGTGCAACACAAGGTTAGAGCCCACTAAGCCTGTGGCTCCTGTTATTACAACCCTACCTTTTTTATTCATTATCCTCTATTCCAAAGTAGCTTTTTCCCAAATCCGAGTGTGTTATCTGTAAATTTATAGCTATCTAAATCTATCACCCATATGTCTAAATCCATAACCACAGCCAAAGGGACGGCTTTGAGATATAGCTTTTTCATATTTTTAAGGTCATCACCCTCTGGGTGACGCATATGT
The DNA here is from genome assembly GCA_036653215.1 of Rikenellaceae bacterium. Classification (GTDB taxonomy): domain Bacteria; phylum Bacteroidota; class Bacteroidia; order Bacteroidales; family Rikenellaceae; genus JADFUS01. Next base: position 3,058 of record JAVVUK010000027.1, on the reverse strand, counting down.
CCAGTCATCTGAAGACCTTGTATCTTAGCCACGTTTTTTGTTTCTAAAGCGACATTCATGGCGACGGTGTTGTTTTTAAGAACATCTTTAACGTGCTTTGTCTCTTCTTGTGAGGTGAAGATAAAACATAAACTCTCAAGGTCGAAGTGATAAAACAGATTTGCGGTATGAGGTATATTGTCTCGTGTGGTTGCGAGGGTCATTAAGTGATGCTCAGCAAGAAAGGTAACTACTTTTTTATCTATATTATCATTCATAGCGATTCTAAAATTTATTATGACATTTTATGTTTCCTATCTTGTTAATGTGCGGTTTTCACTGTTCTGCGCACGTGAAATGCTGTCTTGCTGATATTCGAGATCTTGCAAGTAAAGTTCGTGATATTTTACTAACTCAACGGTCATGCTGTCTCTTAGAGGAGTGAAACGTGCTAACTCATCACCCACTAAAGGCTCTCCTTTTTCTTGGTTCATGGTAAGAGGGTTGGTTGGCTTTCCGTTTATCCATATGCGGTAGTCGAGGTGAGGTCCTGTGGCAAGGCCTGTGCTACCCACAAAGCCAATTACGTCGCCCTGTCTTACCTTCCTGCCAACAGTGATCCCAGAGGCAAAACGACTTAGGTGCATATATCCGGTTACATATTTACCACCTTGCATACTATGTCTTATCTTTAGGGTGTTTCCGCCACCGCCGCTATATGCTCTATATGTGATCACACCATCTGCCACTGCCTCAACAGGAGTTCCTGTCGGTGCTGCATAATCCACGCCATGATGTGGACGATAGATCCTAAGTACTGGGTGAAAACGTGAGTTTGTATATGTAGAACTTATGCGTGAGTAACGCAAAGGAGCTTTTAGAAATGCCTTTTTGAGGCTTGCTCCTGTCTCGTCCCAGAAACCGTTGTGCTTAGCATCGTGGTAGTGTATTGCATAATAACGTTTCCCATTGTGGTCAAACCAAGCTCCATAGATGTCACCTATGCCTACAACTTCTCCGTCAACGCTCTGCTCGTCATAGATTATATTAAAGCCATCGCCTGCTCCGATGCCGTAAAAGTCGACTGTCCATTGGTAGATGTTCGATACTTTCATCACAAACTCATAGCCTAAGCCCATGCCTACTACCGTGTTCCAAAAAGAGCCTTTTATCTCTCCAATAGCGTTCTTACGTGTTACGGTGACTGCTTTTTGATATTTGTCAACACTTATGTTTGCTTGTCTGTTAAAAATAATGAAGTTTATTTTATCAACACCATATATAAAGTGTGAAGGTCCTCCTGTGGAGTCTCTAAGAGGGGTTAAAATCATGTAGGGTTGTCCTACTTTAAGATCCTTAACGTCAAAGACACCCTTTGAGGCTTTTGTGAGCTCATAAATCTCACTCCTTGAAAGGTTATATTGTTCGAGAATTGTGGATAGCGTCTCACCACGACGCACAACGCCACTGTCAACTTTCATGGAGTCTATGTTTATGCCACATAGCTCTTTACGTATGTCGTTAAGTATAATGTCCTCCTCTTCAGTTTTCTCATTACTACTTAGCATTATCCCAACTATTATCCCTGAGATAGTAAGAGCTAAAAGCAATAACCATAATAATTTCTTCTTACTCATTAAGCGACTATATTTATTATCCTACATTTAACTACAATAATCTTTTTGGCAGGAGAGCCATCGAGGTATTTTATAGTTTGTTCATCTTCCATTATTAACTTTTGTATCTCTGAGGCTTCCATGTCTGCCGGATAAGACTTCTTGAAACGTGTCTTCCCATTAAAAGAAACAGGATATTCAAAGTCTGCCTCTACCAACATCTTCTCGTTGAAGATAGGGTACTCGGCACATACAATACTTTCTTTATGTCCCATAAGACTCCATAGCTCTTCGCAAAGGTGTGGCGCAAAGGCAGATAACACTATGGTCAGAGGTTCTAAAATCTCACGTTTGTTGCATTTTAAGGTAGACAGCTCGTTTACACATATCATAAAGGCACTCACTGAGGTGTTAAACGAGAAATTCTCGATGTCTGTTTCCACCTTTTTGATGGTTTTATGAAGAACTTTTAACTCTTCCTTTGAAGCTTTCTCTTCAGAAAGGGTGAAGGTGTCGTTACGGTCAAAAAATAAGTTCCAGTAGCGACGTAAAAATTTGTTTACTCCGTCTATGCCGTTTGTGTCCCATGGCTTAGATTGTTCCAAAGGACCAAGGAACATCTCGTACATACGTAAAGTGTCGGCTCCGTATTTCTCGATTATGAAGTCGGGATTTACAACGTTATACATAGATTTTGACATCTTCTCAACCGCATATCCGCAAATGTATTTGCCATCTTCAAGGATAAACTCAGCATCTGCAAATTCAGGTCTCCATGCCCTAAAGGCATCAAGGTCTAAGATGTCGTTTCTCACAATATTAACATCGGTGTGTATCTCTTGAGTTTCATATTCGTCTTTAAGTCCAAAAGAGACAAATTTGTTGCTTCCTTTTATGCGATATACAAAAGAAGAACGTCCTTGTATCATGCCTTGATTAACAAGCTTCTTAAAAGGTTCTTCTTTACATATATAACCCATATCGTAAAGGAACATATTCCAAAAACGAGAATACATGAGGTGACCTGTTGCGTGTTCTATACCTCCAACATAAAGGTCTACATTTTCCCAATATTCATTTGCTTCTTTAGAAACTAAAGCCTTTTCGTTTTTATTGTCCATATAACGAAGATAGTAGGCTGAAGACCCTGCAAAACCAGGCATCGTGCTAAGTTCAAAAGGTTCTCCTTCTGTCTTGTGCCAATTTTTTACTCGTGAAAGAGGAGGCTCACCATTTGTAGTAGGGGTGAAATCGCTAATTTCAGGGAGCCTCAAAGGTAGCTCTTCGTCGCTAAGCACACAAGAAACGCCGTCTTTGTAGTATATAGGAAAAGGCTCTCCCCAATAACGCTGACGTGAGAAGATAGCATCTCGAAGACGGTAGTTTATTTGCCTTTCTCCGATGCCTCTTTTTTCTACCTCATTGAGCATGGTCTTTATCGCTTTTTTAACATCAAGACCTGT
>JAVVUK010000026.1:15262-18903 GCA_036653215.1 Rikenellaceae bacterium | reverse complement strand
ATAGGCGATTATGTATTTGCCAAAGCGATACATATAGCCTCTACAAATAAGATGTACAACATAATCGATGACATCTCATGCGCCATAGAAAACATGAGTGTCGGAGAGCTTCAACAAGCCAATGCCACATTAAGACTCAATATTAGTGAGTCTGAATATTTCGAAGTTATTCGTAACAAGACAGCCATACTTATGGGTTCTTGTTTATTTAACGGTTCTCTAATCGGAGGAGCGGATGAAAAGACGGCTCAAGAGATGAGGATTATAGGTGAGAAAATAGGTTATATATTTCAAATCATAGACGATATTTTAGACTATTCCACCAACGACACAGGAAAGCAATCTTGTAACGACATAAAAGAGAGGAAAATAACACTACCTCTAATCTATGCTTTGGCAAGTGGCACCAAAGAAGAACACAACAATATAATAAGCATAATTCGTGATGTAAACAAGGTAAAGGACGGGGTAAGTAGCATTTACAAATATGTCATTGAAAAAGGAGGTATAGAAAAAGCTATGGAAAAGGTTGAGCAGATAAAAGAAGACATCACACATAGCCTTGAGTGTTATCCTCAAAATGAGTATAGTAAAGCCCTTGTTGCACTCACAGAATATATATGTAAACGTAAGGCTTAAAGATTTTTGAATATTAATTATTTATGTTTAAGATATGGAAAAAGTAATAGGCATAGCCTCTGACCACGCAGGTTTCGAGATGAAAGAATTTTTAGTCGGTTTTTTAATGTCTGAGGGATACGCCGTCAAAGACTATGGCTGCAACTCAAGCGACAGCGTAGACTACCCAGTCTATGCGCACGCCTTAGCTCGTGGCTTAGAAAATAACGAGTATAATTTAGGGATAGCTCTTTGTGGAAGTGCCAACGGAATAAGCATGACGCTCAACAAGCACTCTGCTGTTAGAGCGGCTATATGTTGGACATCCGAAATAGCAGGCCTTGCACGTCAGCATAATGATGCTAACATATGTTCACTTCCAGCACGCTTCATTGATAATATAGCGGCAGCTGAAATTGTAGAGAAGTTCCTTAACACATCTTTTGAAGGGGGGCGACACCAACGCAGAGTGGATCTAATATCACTCTAAGAAACTTTTAAGTGTTTCTTAGATGATAAACATAAGATAAAGTAAAGAATAAATATTCGATACAAGATCGGACGACACCAACGCAGAGTGGATATGATAAGTAAATATTAAACTTTTAAGTGTTTCTTAGATGATAAACATAAGATAAAGTAAAGAATAAATATTCGATACAAGATCGGGCGACACCAACGCCGAGTGGATCTAATATCACTCTAAGAAACTTTTAAGATAGTGCTTAGCACCGTCAACATCAAAATAAACACATAAAAATAGTCATTAAAGTTTTTACTTTAATGACTATTTTTATGACTGCCTACGCTAAACACACATAAACATCACTAAGAACGGAGCTTCTTGATGCACATCCCATAATTTGTTATAGGAACACCGGCGTTATGAACTCGTTGGATGCGCCCCATGAGTTGTCGGCGTGTTACCATGCAACCTCCACATTGAATTGCTAATACATAATCACCCATATTGACTGGTAGTGGTGTAAGCCCAGATACAATATCGAAATGAAGGGTCTTACCACTATATTCACGTAACCATTTAGGTATCTTTATGCGTCCTATATCCTCGCAAGAGGTTTGATGGAGACAATTTTCAAGTATCAATATTTTATCACCATCACGAAGGGTATCTATAACTTCTAATCCTTTTTTATAAAGAGAAATATCTCCTTTCATGGCAGCAAGCAAAATACTGAATGTGGTGACCTCCAGACCTTTGGGCAACTTACGTGTCACAACATCTATAACCTGACTATCTACCACTACCAACGTTGGAGTAATCCCTTTTGCTAAGAAAGCCTCTATCTGCGATGGTTGGATAAGAATAGCAATAGCCTCCTTATCTAAAGCATCACGCAAAGCCTGCACCTGTGGCAAGATGAGTCTTCCTGCTGGAGCCTCACTGTCAATAGGAGCTATAAGAAGCACGGTATCATCTTTATTTATCTTATCGCCAAAGATAGAAGGCATAGCATACGAGTATGTGGGCAACTTCGTCTTTATAAGATCGCAAACAGCCCCTCTACCCACTCCATCATTGACATCTATCGCCAAAGACCCATCAAGGGGAGCTGCTGCTTCATAAAATACATTACATATTTTAACTACCGCAAGTCCTTGTTTGACAGCTTCTTGATATATGAACTCCTCTGGCTCTCCCCAAGTGACATATAATATTATTACCATATCAACGACATATAGAGTATCGAGAGTCTTGGTAATTCTCTTTTCCGCTATTGTGGAGATGTCGTCTATACCTGGAGTATCGATAAGTAGCACAGGGGCAAAATCGGGTATCTCGAAAGCACGACGCACAGGGTCTGTCGTGGTACCTGCCACAGACGAGACCACCGCATTATCCTCACCGACAAGCATATTAAAGAGGGTGCTCTTACCCACATTACACCTTCCATATATTCCTACATGGGGTTTATTTTCATTTCCACGCTTCATTATAGCAATCTCCTTTTTTTCCAATACACAAGTAAAAGCCAACCCCACAACATACCACCCACGTGCGCAAAGTGCGCTATATTTCCACCACTATCTATAAATCCGGAGAACAATTCTATAACCCCATACCCAATAACGAAATATTTCGCTTTCATAGGTATTGGAGGTATAAGAAGCATAATACGGTCGTTAGGGTGCATCATACCAAAAGCAAGCAAAATCCCGAAGATAGCCCCCGAAGCACCAACGGTAATAGAGTCTATCTGCTGCAGGAACGCTGTATTAACAAGCTCCACAGCCCCAGCAGTAAGAGAAGCCGAGTTTGGAGACAACTGCCAAGCATCTACATAAGTGGCAAAGTCTTGTGCTCCGATCATGTAGTGTTTAAGACCCGGAAGTTTAGTAGAGGCAAGGTCACTAAGCCCAGAAGGAGTAGGCGTATTTACAAATGCCGAGATGGCACCTTTGACATCCATAACTTGCAACTCCACAACCAACATATTAAAGAGAGCCGCACCGATACCACATACCATATAAAAAGTAAGAAAACGCTTGCTGCTAATGTCGTATTCTACTATACGACCGAACATCCATAAGGCAAACATATTAAAAAAGAGATGCGAAATGCTGCCATGCAGAAACATATATGTTATAAGCTGATATATTCTAAATTGGTCGCTTCCCCAATAGTGCAGGGCAAGAGCATTTGTAAAAGCCTCCCCATTTGGAAGAAGCTGCTGCGCCATAAAAAATATAATGTTGATGATCAACAAATTCTTTACAACAGGAGGCATAGAAAAATTCATATCGTTTGTAATATTATTTATAGTCTATTTTTATTATTTTATATCACCTATCTCGCTCTCCGAGATCTCGGTTATTATACGTTTCCCATTTGGGGTGTAGCTAAAGTTGTTGCACGCAAGGAGCTCTTTGACAATAGAAATCATCTCTTGATGGTTATTAAAAGCATAGGAATGAGCTACCATGCTATTTACGAGACTAACGACAAGGCTCTCCCTACGGAAAGCTTCATATTCTTTAAGTGTATCACTTTTTAAAGCATC
>JAVVUK010000026.1:0-15252 GCA_036653215.1 Rikenellaceae bacterium | reverse complement strand
AACTAAAAGGCACACAATACGTAAAGATTCTTTTTATTTATTTTAATAAATTTTTAAACAATCGAGAAACGACTCGAAAAAGCCATTTACATTATCACTATTAAAATCTATCGGCACAGCAACAACAGTAAGAGCCCCATCAACAGCACTTTCACATAACTCAAAGCCCATATTTTCAAGATCCGAGATTGACGCATCTATAATCTCTCGATCGGGACGGCTAAAAGAGACATCAACCTGGAAAAGAAGTTTCTGGCTTGGTAGCTTTTTAGTTGTTATCTGCGACGAATAACGATCGAACAATATACGACTCATGGCACGACGCACATTTATAAACAACATTCGTGAAGACAGGAGAGCCACAAGATAGTTTTCACCAAAGGGAAACACATCTTTCAAAATAGCATCTACATCTTCAATACCTCCAAAAAGAGTTTCCGACTCTATCTCCACAAACTGTGGTTCTTCTTCTGAAGAAGAGGAATTTATCTCAACAGGAGAACTTAAACCTCTTGAAGGAACCTCTTCTTGATAAGAGAAAGACGCACTTGGCGTAGAGGCATAGTAGCTACTCACCTCCGGAGCCTCTTCGTCTGCTGCTTCATTCCCCAAAGCTTTAGAAAATGAAAAGTCCTCATTAAAAGGGTTAAACTCATATGTTTGATGTTCAAAAGAAGACATATCGACCTCCACATCATCACTATCGACAACAGGAGTCATCTCGATACGGCTGCTTGGAGAGAAGTCTATCATCGGAACAATGCCACTTTTACCTAAGCTTCCTTTAATCGCCGTTAGTAATATTTGGATAATGTCGTTTTCCTCATCAAAATGAACTTCTATTTTAGATGGGTGTATATTTACATCTATTTTATCGGGCGGAACAGTAAGGTATAAAAAATATTGAGGTTGCATTTCCATACCTGTCGGCAATAAATTTTCGTATGCCCTCAACACTGCTTTCTGCAAGGCTGGATGACGGAAATAGCGATTGTTGACGAACATAAACTGCTCCGATCTCTTTTTCGCATTTTCAGGCTTGCCAATATACCCCTTGACCTCAACGATGTCTGTTTCTGTATACACCTCTAACAACGCACTCGCCGTCCTCTGACCCATTATGTCCGCCACACGACGACGTAAATTTGTCACAGGAAGGTTATACACCTCTTTACGATTACTCAAAAGCAGAAAAGAGAGACGTGGATAGCACAAAGCTATCTTTTTAAACTCCATCTTCACACTCTCCAACTCCCCGTTTAAAGATTTGTTATCTAAGGAACGACGACGTGCCGGTACATTATAAAAAAGATTACGCACGACAAATTGAGTTCCTTTACGAGAAACACCTCTTTCATAAGAGACAAGCTCACCACCACGCACAATGACAATAGTGCCAAGCTCTTCGTTTTCTTGACACGTGTGCATCTCCACCTCCGCAACAGAGGCTATCGAAGCCAACGCCTCACCACGAAATCCAAAGGTGCGTAAAGAATAAAGATCATCTGTTTGACAGATCTTAGAGGTCGCATGACGCTCAAAAGCGATTACAGCATCATCATAGTGGATACCACTACCCTCATCATAGACCTGTATCTCATCTTTTCCTCCGTTAACCACACTAACGCTAACAGACTCACTACCTGCATCTATTGCATTTTCCATAAGCTCCTTAACAACAGACGAAGGACGTTGCACAACCTCACCTGCAGCAATCTGGTTCGAGACCAACTCGGATAACTTATTTATTACCTTCGGCATTACATTGATAGCATTACTTCAAAAAAGTTACTTTTCATCATCACATAGCCAACAAGGAAAAGCAATATTAAAAAAATAGCAAGACGTAAAATAATACGACGTTGCTTATCAGCACTTTCAATTTTAGACGGCTTATGAGACGTACCCATTATACGAGAACGACGTGAGGCTTGAATTAGAGAACCAGGAACATAGTGTGCATCTTGTTCCGCATTACTAAGTGACGCACGACGACGCTCCTCCCTCTCCTCTTTTTCAGGATCGAAGTATATCGGTTTATAGGAATATTGACGTGGCTTACGTGTAAAAGCACTTAATCCGAGCATATCTTTAATTTTATATTATAAAAAACAGTGCGATAACCATTGCTAATATCACAAGCAACATGATCATCTTTAACATAGGCATTTTCTTGGCTCTACGTCTTACATTTAACTTGTCCATAGTATTAAATATTGTGTCATTACAAAGATAGTCAATATTCTAAAAAAAACAACGGTGTATAAATTTTTATACACCGTCATTTTGCAATATCTTACAGTTTACTATTCCTCTCCTGTAAATTTATATTTTATCTTTTTGAAATCTCTAAATCCAGTACCGGCAGGGATAAGGTGTCCACAGATAACATTCTCCTTCACACGAAGAAGAGGATCTACCTTACCACGTATAGCTGCCTCATTAAGGATTTTCGTTGTTTCCTGGAACGCCGCTGCCGCCATAAAGCTATTTGTCTGAAGTGACGCACGTGTAATACCTTGAAGAAGCTGTGCCGATGTAGCAGGAACTGCTTTACGCACCTCAACAAGTTTCATGTCTTTACGTTTAAGGAACGAATTTTCTTCACGTAACTTACGAAGAGTAATTATCTGACCTACACATAATTCGGTAGAGTCACCAGCATCTGTAACAACGCTCTTATCAAACATTGTATCGTTGATGATTGAGAATTCGTTCTTATCGATAACTTGATCTTCAAGAAGTTCAGTATCTCCAGGATCACTAATTCTGACTTTATTCATCATCTGACGTACTATAACTTCAAAGTGCTTGTCGTTAATCTTCACACCTTGCATACGATAGACTTCCTGCACCTCATTGACAATATACTCTTGAACTTTTGTAGGTCCTTGAATATCCAAAATGTCGGTCGGAGTAATTGCTCCGTCAGAAAGTGGTAATCCAGCTTTGATATAGTCATTTTCTTGTACAAGGATTTGTCGTGAAAGAGGCACAAGATATCTGTGCTCTTCTCCCGTACGTGAAGTGATGATGATCTCACGATTACCTCTTTTGATCTTACCAAATGCTACTTCACCGTCAATATCTGAAACTACGGCAGGGTTAGATGGGTTACGAGCCTCGAAAAGCTCTGTCACACGAGGAAGACCCCCTGTGATATCACCAGCTTTACCTTCAGCACGTGGTATCTTGATAAGGATATCACCAGCTTTAATCTTAGCGTTTTCTTTAACTACAATGTGCGCACCAACTGGTAAGTTATATTGTCTTTGTTCAAGACCTTCTTTATCAATAATTCGGATAACAGGGTTTTTGTTCTTATCACGACTTTCGATAATAACCTTTTCCTTAAATCCTGTTTGCTCATCTGCTTCATCACGATATGTAACACCTTCTTGAATACTTTCGTAAGCAATTTTACCGTCATTTTCAGAAATGATAACAGCATTATATTGATCCCAATCACTAATCATGTCTCCCTTCTTGATAGAAGAGTTATTCTCTACGTAAAGAGAAGAGCCATATTGTAAGTTATTTGTATATAAGGTTATACCTGTCTTTTCGTCTATAATACGGAACTCTGAAAGACGACTTATGACAATTTGATATGGGTTCCCTTTATCGTCAACTTTTCTAACAGTACGCAAGTCGTCTATCTCTATACGACCATCGTAACGAGCTGTGAAATTGTTTGCTGTAGCCATACCTCCTGCAACACCACCGACGTGGAATGTACGAAGTGTAAGCTGTGTACCCGGCTCACCAATAGATTGTGCAGCAATAACACCTACCACTTCACCAAGCTGTACCATACGCCCAGTAGAAAGGTTACGTCCATAACATTTTGCACAAACACCTGTTTTAGACTCACAAGTAAGAACAGAACGTATCTCAACTTGCTCAATAGGCGATTTATCAATTGCTTCTGCTATATCTTCTGTTATCTCCTCACCAGCTTTAACGATAATCTCACCAGTAAGAGGATTTATAATGTCGTGTACTGTTGTACGACCAAGTATCCTTTCATAAAGAGTCTCAACAACATCTTCATTACGTTTGATAGCCATCGCTTGAAGTCCACGAAGCGTTCCACAGTCATCCTCATTGATTATGACATCCTGCGCTACGTCAACAAGACGACGTGTAAGATAACCCGCATCGGCAGTCTTAAGTGCGGTATCGGCAAGACCTTTACGAGCACCGTGAGTAGAGATGAAGTATTCCAACACTGTAAGCCCCTCTTTGAAGTTGGAAAGGATCGGGTTTTCAATGATCTGTCCACCTTCAGCACCAGACTTTTGAGGTTTCGCCATCAGACCACGCATACCAGTAAGCTGACGTATCTGCTCCTTAGAACCACGAGCTCCAGAGTCAAGCATCATATAAACTGGGTTGAAACCTTGGTTATCCTCAGTAAGTTGCTTCAAGACCGTATGTGTCAGTTTTGAGTTTGTGTGTGTCCAAATATCTATAATTTGGTTGTAACGCTCATTATTTGTAATAAGACCCATGTTATAGCTATCGATAATCTCTTGTACCTGAGTATAACCGTCTTTTATAAGGGTCTCTTTTTCTTTTGGAATAATGATAGCATCAAGGTTAAATGATAGACCACCTTTAAATGCCATATTATAACCAAGAGATTTTATATCATCAAGGAATTGAGAAGTACGAGCACCACCAGTAAGTTTCATTACCACACCGATAATATCACGAAGCGACTTTTTAGTAAGGACCTCGTTTATAAACTCTACTTGTTCTGGACGACATAGGTTGAAAAGTATACGTCCAAGAGTTGTATCTAAAAGTTTCCTTTCTCCTTTAGTGTCTGTTATACGTATCTTAACTTGAGCATGAAGACCTACTCTTTTCTCATTGTAAGCAATTATAGCCTCCTCCGAAGAATAGAATATGAGCCCCTCACCAAGGTCGCCTTTACGGATTTTGGTCATATAATATAGACCAAGCACCATGTCCTGTGATGGGACTGTAATAGGGGCCCCATTTGCAGGGTTAAGGATATTGTGAGCACCAAGCATAAGGATCTGTGCTTCAAGTATTGCAGCATTGCCAAGAGGAAGGTGAACAGCCATCTGGTCACCATCAAAGTCAGCATTGAACGCAGTACAAGCAAGTGGGTGTAGCTGTATAGCTTTACCCTCTATAAGTTTAGGTTGGAACGCTTGGATACCAAGACGGTGAAGGGTTGGGGCACGGTTAAGTAAGATTGGGTGTCCTTTAAGGACATTTTCCAATATCTCCCATACCACAGAATCACGTCTGTCTATTATTTTCTTAGCCGACTTAACAGTTTTTACTATACCACGCTCCATAAGCTTACGTATAATAAATGGTTTGTAAAGCTCAGCTGCCATATCTTTAGGGATACCGCATTCGTGCATCTTAAGTTCTGGACCAACGACAATTACCGAACGAGCAGAGTAGTCTACACGTTTACCCAAAAGGTTTTGACGGAAACGTCCTTGTTTTCCTTTAAGGCTATCAGATAGCGACTTAAGAGGACGGTTAGAGTCTGTCTTAACTGCATTTGCCTTACGTGAGTTGTCGAACAGAGAGTCAACAGACTCTTGAAGCATACGTTTCTCGTTACGTAAGATCACCTCAGGAGCATTAATCTCGATAAGTCTCTTAAGACGATTGTTACGTATTATGACACGACGATAAAGGTCATTAAGGTCAGAGGTAGCAAAACGTCCACCATCCAAAGGAACAAGAGGGCGAAGCTCTGGAGGAGTGACAGGAATAACTTTCAAGATCATCCACTCAGGCTTGTTTATTTCACGTGACGCTCTAAATGCCTCGACTATATTCAGACGTTTAAGAGCTTCTGTTTTACGTTGTTGCGATGTTTCTGTATTTGTTTTATGACGTAGGTCGTAAGACAATTTGTCGAGATCAAGACGTTGAAGCATAGTATAAAGAGCCTCAGCACCCATCATAGCGATGAACTTATTAGGATCGCTATCTTCAAGGTGGCTATTATTCTTTAGCTCTTCTATAATATCAAAATACTCTTTTTCACTTATTAGATCACCCTCTTCAAAAAGCTCACACGCACCCTTTTGAATAACTATGTAACGCTCATAATAGATTATCGTTTCAAGTTTCTTGGTTGGGATACCAAGAAGATAACCTATCTTATTTGGAAGAGAACGGAAATACCATATATGAACAACAGGAACCACAAGAGATATGTGTCCTGTACGTTCACGACGTACTTTCTTTTCGGTAACTTCAACGCCACAACGGTCGCAGACGATACCTCTATATCGTATTCTTTTATATTTACCACAGTGACACTCATAATCTTTAACAGGACCGAAAATTCGCTCGCAAAAAAGACCATCACGCTCAGGCTTATATGTTCTATAATTTATTGTCTCAGGCTTTAGCACCTCACCAGACGATCTCTCCAATATCTCCTCTGGAGATGCCAAAGATATTGTCATCTGTGAAAAATCACTTTTTACCTTATTCTCTTTTCTAAATGCCATACTATATGAGAATTAAAATTTCAATTAACGGAGTTTCTGTAAATCACTCTACACACTCCTTTTAAACAGTGTTACCTACTAAAAAACCTATTAGTCAAGTTTTATGCTTAACGCCAAACCACGAAGTTCATGAAGAAGCACGTTAAGCGACTCTGGAATGCCTGGTTTTGGAAGGTTATCACCTTTAACAATAGCCTCATACGCCTTAGCACGTCCCATCACGTCATCCGACTTAATGGTAAGTATCTCTTGAAGTATGTTAGCAGCACCAAATGCCTCAAGTGCCCAAACCTCCATCTCACCAAAACGTTGACCACCAAATTGTGCTTTACCACCAAGAGGCTGTTGAGTAATGAGAGAATATGGTCCTATTGAACGAGCGTGCATCTTATCGTCTACCATGTGCCCAAGTTTAAGCATATAAACCACACCTACTGTTGCTTGTTGGTCAAAACGCTCTCCTGTACCACCATCATATAGGTATGTACTACCACTATGAGGAAGACCTGCTTGTTTAGCATAATCGTTTATGTTGTCTAACGACGCACCATCGAAAATAGGAGTTGCAAATGTTAATCCTAATTCACGACCAGCCCATCCAAGAACGGTTTCATAGATCTGACCAAGGTTCATACGAGAAGGCACACCAAGAGGGTTTAGCACAATATCTACTATTGTACCATCGTCTAAGAATGGCATATCTTCATCTCTGACAACACGTGCAACGATACCTTTATTACCGTGACGACCTGCCATCTTATCACCAACTCTCAATTTACGTTTCTTAGCAACATAAACCTTAGCAAGCTGTATGATACCTGGTGTTAGCTCATCACCATTAGAGATGTTGTGTTTCTCTCTCTTAAGGTGAGCATCTAACTGTTTGTATTTAATGATATAATTATTTATTAAGGTGTAGATATGCTTATTCAACTGCTCATCGGTAGTTATCTGAGATGGGTTGATGTTAAGATAGTCTATATCGGCAATAACGTCACGGGTCAATTTAGTACCTGCTGGTATAACCTCACCCCCAATAAAGTCAGGGATCATTTTTGAAACTTTACCTTCAACAAGCATATATAACTTCTCTAACATCATCTTCTTAAGTTCTTCTGCTTGAACAATAAATGTAGCTTCTAACTTTTCTATTAATGTCTTTTCAAGTTGCTTGTTCTTTTTGTTTTCTTTATTTACACGGCTGAATAGCTTCTTCCCGATCACAACACCATGAAGAGATGGTTGTGCCTTAAGAGAAGCATCTTTCACGTCACCTGCTTTATCACCGAAGATAGCACGTAACAGCTTTTCTTCAGGAGAAGGATCTGACTCTCCTTTTGGTGTTATCTTACCGACAAGTATATCACCCGGTTTGACATTTGCGCCAATACGGATAATACCGTTTTCGTCAAGATCTTTGGTTACATCTTCACTGACATTAGGAATGTCGGGAGTAAGTTCCTCTAAACCACGTTTAGTATCACGAACCTCCATTATAAACTCTTCGACGTGAACCGATGTGTAAACATCATCACGCACAAGACGCTCAGAAATAACGATAGCATCCTCAAAGTTATAACCTTTCCATGGCATGAAAGCCACTTTCAAGTTCTTTCCTATTGCAAGTTCTCCGTTTTGTGTAGAATAACCTTCTGTAAGGATCTGTCCTTTCACCACTTTTTCACCTTTACGTACAAGAGGTTTCAAAGTCATAGATGTGTTTTGGTTAGTCCTGCTATATTTTGGAAGGTTATATATTGTAATATCCGAATCGAGAGACACGATACGTTCTATCTCTGTACGGTTATATCTAATTTGAATTGTGGTAGCATCGGCAAATACAACTTCTCCATCTTCCTCAGCCACAACGTGTATTCGGCTATCACGTATAACGCTTGCCTCAATACCTGTTGCCACAATTGGAGCTTCACTCTTAAGAAGAGGCACCGCCTGACGCATCATGTTAGATCCCATCAACGCACGGTTGGCATCATCATGTTCCAAGAAAGGGATCAAAGAAGCTGCGATAGACGAAATTTGGTTTGGAGCAACGTCTATCAAGTCAACTTGCGACTCGTTTACAACGGGGAAGTCTGCTTCCTTACGTGCAACAATCTTGTCTGGATCAAGGAACCTACCGTTTTCATCCAAAGGAACACTCGCTTGAGCGATAATCTTACCATCTTCCTCTTCAGCACTAAAATATTTTAGTCCCTCATCGGAAAAGTCAATCTTACCGTCAACAACCTTACGATATGGAGTTTCAATAAATCCTAATTCGCTAATCTTTGCAAAGACACAAAGAGACGATATAAGACCGATGTTAGGACCCTCCGGAGTTTCAATAGGACATAGACGACCATAGTGAGTATAGTGAACGTCACGAACCTCGAAACCTGCTCTCTCACGAGAAAGACCACCCGGTCCCAAAGCCGACATACGGCGTTTGTGAGTTATCTCAGCCAATGGATTTGTTTGGTCCATAAACTGTGATAATGGGTTTGTCCCAAAGAATGAATTTATAACAGATGAAAGGGTTTTTGCATTTATAAGGTCAATAGGAGTAAACACCTCATTATCTCTAACATTCATACGTTCACGTATAGTACGTGACATACGAGCAAAACCAACACTAAATTGATTTGCTAACTGCTCACCGACAGTGCGCACACGACGGTTACTAAGGTGGTCAATATCATCGACCTCCGTTTGAGCGTTTATAAGTGAAATTAGATATTTTATGATAGCGATTATGTCGCCACGTGTAAGCACCTTTGTTGCAGGATCAGTATCAAGACCTAATTTTTTGTTGATACGGAAACGACCGACAGCACCTAAGTCATAACGCTTATCCGAGAAGAACAACTTGTCTATCACATCACGAGCCGTTGCTTCATCAGGTGGTTCCGCATTACGCAGCTGACGATAAATATATTTAACAGCCTCTTTCTCAGAGTTACATGGGTCTTTCTGAAGAGTATTAGAGACTATGGAAAAATCTGATTGGTTTTGTCCTTCTTTATAAAGAAGAATAACTTTTGTACCGGAGTCAAGAATTATATCAAGGTGTTTTTCCTCAATAACTGTCTCACGGTCAATAACGATGTCATTACGCTCAATAGATACGACTTCACCTGTATCCTCATCAACAAAATCCTCTACCCAACTTGTAAGAACACGTGCGGCTAACTTACGCCCCAACGCCTTCTTTAAACCTGCTTTCGACACCTTAACCTCATCGGCAAGGTCAAAAATTTCGAGGATCTTACTGTCACTCTCAAAGCCAATAGCACGAAGAAGAGTAGTTACTGGTAACTTCTTCTTCCTATCTATATAGGCATACATGACGTTATTTATATCAGTAGCAAACTCAATCCACGATCCTTTAAAAGGGATTATACGTGCTGAGTATAGTTTTGTACCGTTTGAGTGAAGGCTTTGTCCAAAAAACACACCAGGAGAACGATGCAACTGTGACACCACAACACGCTCTGCTCCGTTAATAACGAAAGTCCCTCTTTTTGTCATATATGGGATCATCCCAAAATAGACATCTTGCACCACAGTATCGAAATCTTCGTGCTCAGGGTCTGTACAATAGAGTTTTAGTTTTGCCTTTAGCGGCACACTATATGTTAAACCTCTCTCTAAACACTCATCAATAGAATAGCGTGGAGGATCAACAAAATAGTCAATAAACTCCAACACGAAGTTATTACGTGTATCTGTAATAGGGAAATTCTCAAGGAAAACTTTATACAAGCCTTCATTGGTGCGGTTTTCAGGAGTGGTATCTAATTGAAAAAAGTCAGAAAATGACTTGAGCTGTATCTCCAAGAAATCAGGGTATTGCATCTTGTTTTTTACCGAAGAGAAACTTATTCGCTCGCTGTGTTTGTTCAAAGACATTGTCATCCAATTATAATGTAAATATTGCAGCTCTCGCATAATGTCAATATGAAAGAAAGCTGTTGTTGCCACCTAAGTGGTTAATCAACAGAGAACTACCTCTCTTGATTAACAATTCGCCAAGACGAATTGCAGAAAGACAAAGAAAGGCATAGGGTCACAATGACCCTACACCTACTTTTGTCAAGCATGTATTATTACTTAAGTTCAACCTCAGCACCAGCCTCTTCAAGGACAGTTTTAAGAGCTTCAGCATCTTCTTTAGAAATACCTTCTTTAACAGTCGCTGGAGCAGAATCTACTAATTCTTTAGCCTCTTTTAGACCAAGACCTGCAGCTTCTTTAACTGCTTTAACAACTTGAAGTTTCGCAGCACCTGCGTTAACGAGAACAACGTCAAAAGATGTCTTTTCAGCAGCAGCCTCAGCAGCAGCAGGAGCAGCAGCAACAGCTACAGCAGCTGCAGCAGGCTCAATACCATACTCATCTTTAAGGATTGTTGCTAATTCGTTCACTTCTTTTACTGTTAAGTTAACTAACTCTTCAGCTAATTTTTTAACATCTGCCATTTTATTTTTAATTTAATTGTTTTACAAATGAATATATTTATTTCTTTAGAAGGCATCTCTTGATACACTTCTTATCTTTCAGATAGAGTCTTAACTAAGCCTGAAAGAGTGTGTCCACTCGATTGTAGAGCAGAAATGACATTCTTCGCTGGAGATTGAAGTAACGCAATAACGTCAGCAATAAGCTCATCACGTGATTTCACGTTAACAAGAGCTTCTAAGTTTTCAGCACCTATGTAAGCACATTGCTCAACATAAGCAGATTTCAACTCAGGTTTAGAACCGCTTTTTGCCATCTCTTTGATGAGTTTAGCAGGAGCGTTTCCAACTGTTGTGAACATAATTGCAGAAGTACCTGTTAAGGTAGCCAATATACCATCAATATCCTGACATTCAACTTGTGCAAGAGCACGCTTAAAAAGCGTATTCTTAACAACAACCATCTGCACACCATACTCAAAACACTTACGTCTTAAAGCAGCTGTTTGTTCTGCATTAAAACCGGCTGTGCCTGTAACGTAAAAGTGTGGGAATTGTTGAAGCTTCTCAGCGAGAGAATTTACAATTATTAATTTTTCTTCCCTTTTCATTTTCTCAGGATTAATTTTAGTTATTGTCGGTCGACTTGATATCGATTTCAAGTCCAAGACTCATAGTAGAGCTTATGAAAACACTCTTAACATATGCGCCTTTAACAGTAGTAGGTTTTAGTTTGATGATAGCACCATAAAGCTCGTTGAAGTTATCAACAATTTTTGATGGTTCAAACGAAAGTCTTGCAACTCCCGCGTGAATAATACCAAACTTATCTACTTTGAAATCAATCTTACCGGCCTTTACCTCGTTAACAGCTTTTGTAATGTCCATTGTGACAGTACCAGTCTTAGGGTTAGGCATAAGTCCACGTGGACCTAAAATCCTACCTAAAGCACCGATTTTTGCCATCACAGTAGGCATAGTGATAATCACGTCAACATCTGTCCAGCCGTTCTTTATTTTTTCGATATAGTCGTCAAGACCAACGTAATCAGCACCTGCTGATGTAGCTTCTGCCTCTTTGTCAGGAGTACAGAGAACGAGTACTCGTGTCTCTTTACCTGTTCCGTGAGGGAGTGTAACCACACCTCTAACCATTTGGTTAGCTTTACGAGGGTCAACACCTAAACGAATATCAACATCAATAGAAGCATCAAACTTTGTATAAGAAATATCTTTTAAAAGTTCTGCCGCTTCTTTAATGGTGTATTGTTTACCTGTTTCGACTTTCGAAAGGGCTAATTTTTGATTTTTAGTCAGCTTACTCATGATTTAGTAATCAGATTTGAATTACACATTAGGAAAATCTCCCTCGACATTCACACCCATACTGCGTGCAGTACCCGCTACCATCGACATAGCCGATTTAAGCGTAAAACAGTTCATATCGACCATCTTGTTCTCAGCAATTTCTTTCACTTGATCCCAAGAGATAGTAGCTACTTTAACACGGTTTGGCTCTGCTGAACCAGACTTTAATTTTGCTACTTCTTTAATTTGAACTGGTACTGGTGGCTGTTTGATGATGAAGTCAAAAGACTTATCACTGTAAACAGTGATAATGACAGGAAGGATTTTTCCTGCTTTATCTTGAGTTCTAGCGTTAAATTGTTTGCAGAAATCCATGATATTAACACCTTTTGAACCTAATGCAGGTCCTACTGGTGGTGATGGATTTGCTGCACCGCCTTTAATTTGCAGTTTTATTAAGCCAGCAACCTCTTTTGCCATGATAATTAATTTTTATTCTTTTTCAACTTGAACGAAGCTTAACTCCATAGGAGTTTTTCGTCCGAAAATCTTAACGATGACTGAAAGCTTCCTTCTATCGTTATCTATTGACTCAATTGTGCCAGAGAGGCTCGCAAATGGTCCTTCAATAACCTTGACTGTTTCACCAACCAAGAAAGGTGTCTCGTTAATTTCATCACTTTGTGCCATGATGTCGACTTGTCCTAAAATACGGTTCACTTCACTCTGACGAAGAGGGATCGCCTGTTTCTGTGAATCGCCTGGATTACCTAAAAAGTCTAATACATCTGGTGTGTTACGCAACATGTGTTGAACTTCTCCAACAAGAA
Source organism: Rikenellaceae bacterium (assembly GCA_036653215.1). Taxonomy (GTDB): domain Bacteria; phylum Bacteroidota; class Bacteroidia; order Bacteroidales; family Rikenellaceae; genus JADFUS01. The sequence continues at coordinate 2,139 of JAVVUK010000026.1, read as the reverse complement.
TTGCCTCAACAAGCACATAGCCAGGATAAGATACCCTATCTTTACTGATCTTTTTACCATTACGAATTTGGTAAACCTTCTCAGTAGGAATAAGTACCTGAGATACAAAGTCAGTTAATCCACTGTTACGAACTTCTGTTTCAATGTATTCCTTAACTTTTTTCTCTTTTCCCCCAATAGCACGTAAAACGTACCACGCTCTTTCCTTATTTTCTGCCATAGTAAATTTAATTTTTGGGAAGGAAGCTTCCCGTGTTTACATAGAAGAATTAATAAAGGATTTTGTAAATGTTGGACATAATGAACTCAAAGCTCTGATCCATCGCAACTATAACTAACGCAAAGATTAGGGAAGCAATCATAACGACAACTGCGGAATTAAATAGTTGGTCTCTCGATGGCCAAGATACCTTGTGAACAAGCTCCTGATAGGAAGCCTTTACATATTGGACTAGCTTCATTTTTTTTATTCTTTTTGTTATTGCACGAGTGGTACGGATCGAACGCACAACCAATGGTTTTGGAGACCACTACTCTACCAATTGAGCTACACTCGTATAAAATAGACCTTGAGGGCAATTAAGCCCTCAAAGCCTATCGAAATATTTATTAATGTAAAATTTCAGTTATCTGACCTGCACCTACTGTTCTACCACCTTCACGGATAGCAAAACGAAGACCTAAGTTGATAGCTACTGGGTAGATAAGTTCAACTGTAATAGTTACGTTATCACCTGGCATAACCATCTCAACACCTTCAGGAAGAGTTACCTCACCTGTAATGTCCAAAGTACGGATGTAGAATTGAGGACGATATTTGTTATGGAATGGTGTGTGACGACCACCCTCTTCTTTTTTAAGGATATAAACCTCTGCTTTGAAGTTAGTGTGAGGTGTAATAGAGTTTGGTTTAGCGACAACCATACCACGTTTGATATCTTTTTTGTCGATACCACGCATAAGTAGACCTACGTTATCACCTGCTTCACCTTGATCAAGTAGTTTACGGAACATTTCAACACCTGTACAAACTGAAGTTTTAGGAGCTTCACCAAGACCAACGATCTCAACAGCATCACCTACGTGAACAATACCTGTTTCGATACGACCTGTAAGAACGGTACCACGACCTGTGATTGAGAACACGTCTTCAACCGGCATAAGGAATGGTTTTTCGTTTTCACGTGGAGGAATTGGAATATATGAATCGACTGCATTCATAAGATCCATTATTCTTTCTGTCCATTTTGGATCACCTTCAAGAGCACCTACTGCAGAACCTAAGATTACTGGAGTGTTGTCACCATCGTATTGGTAAGAAGAAAGAAGTTCACGAACTTCCATCTCAACAAGTTCCAACATTTCAGGGTCATCAACAAGGTCAACTTTGTTAAGGAACACGACAATTCTTGGTACGTTTACCTGACGAGCAAGAAGGATATGCTCACGTGTTTGTGGCATAGGACCATCAGTTGCAGCAACGACAAGGATTGCACCATCCATTTGAGCAGCACCCGTAACCATGTTCTTCACATAGTCGGCGTGACCTGGACAGTCAACGTGAGCATAGTGACGATTGGCTGTTTGGTACTCAACGTGAGATGTATTAATAGTAATACCTCTCTCTTTCTCTTCAGGAGCGTTGTCAATAGAGGAGAAATCTCTTACTTCTGATAGACCAGCTTTAGCTAAAACTGTTGTTATCGCAGCAGTTAAAGTTGTTTTACCGTGGTCTACGTGACCGATTGTACCAATATTAACGTGTGGTTTCGAGCGGTCAAATTTTTCTTTTGCCATACTTGTAATTATTTGAGTTTATTATTTTTATTAAACTTAAATTGAGCGGAAGAAGAGATTCGAACCCTCGACCCTTAGCTTGGAAGGCTAATGCTCTACCGACTGAGCTACTTCCGCTTAATTAAATAGTTTTCTGTCTTACTTTATAACTCTTTCTTATTTTGGGAAGAGCAGGATTGACTTATTTAGTCTATCCGTTTTTTAATACATTGTCCTTAATTTTCGACCTAACATCTTTTTAAAAAATCAAAGAGGTGTTACTTTGAAAAACGCTTGTGACAATTTTCTTTGTGGGAAGAGCAGGATTCGAACCTACGAAGACGTACGTCAGCAGATTTACAG
>JAVVUK010000025.1:11122-19380 GCA_036653215.1 Rikenellaceae bacterium | reverse complement strand
AGTGGGTTTTGCGTTGCAAGCACCATGAAAGGCTCCGGAAGTTTATAGGTTGTGTCGCCTATTGTCACTTGTTGTTCTTGCATCGCCTCTAACAGCGCACTCTGCACTTTTGCCGGAGAACGGTTGATCTCATCTGCAAGGACGAAATTTGCAAAAATAGGTCCTTTTTTTACACTAAACTCCTCATTCTTCTGACTGTATATAAGCGTACCAATAAGGTCGGCAGGCAGAAGGTCGGGAGTAAACTGTATGCGGGAGAAATTGGCATCTACTGTCTTTGCCAATGTGGTAATGGCAAGTGTCTTTGCCAAACCAGGAACACCTTCAAGAAGAATATGCCCATTTGAGAGAAGCCCTATAAGTAGTGTATCGGTCAGATGACGCTGTCCTACTATCACTTTTCTCATCTCTGCATTTAGTAAATCGACGAAAGAACTCTCTCTCTCAATCTTTTCATTTAACTCACGAATATTTACCTCATCCATATGTTTATAATAAGTAATACATAATTTTAATTTTTCCTTGTGTGGCAAGATATGCTTTGCCGTAGGCATGGTACTAACGACTGTATCTATTAAAAAATTGTATATAGATCGTCAAATTTTAGTTTTACTATCTCGCAATCTCCAATGCCGTTCATCACTATAAAGTTTATTGTGTCAAGTTCTTTTTTCTTGTCGCTTTTAAGAGCTTGAAACAACGTCTCTTTGTCTATATAACTATCTATTGGAAGTCCTAATTTTTTTATTGTGTTTTCAATTTCAATCCTCTGCTGTGTCGTTATCTTTCCCAACTTTTCAGATATTGATGCTGCTTTAGATAAACCTATTGCTACTGCTTCACCATGCTGAAACGAAGTGCTGCTTTTTTCTATTGCGTGAGCTGTTGTATGTCCGAGATTGAGCTTTTTACGATCGCCATGTTCCCTTTCGTCTCGTGAAACTATCTCCGCTTTCATCTCTATTGCTCTGTATATTATCTCTTTAAGAAACTCCTTGTCGCCCATTATGCCATCATAACCCTTATCTTCAATTTTGTGAAATAGAGAACTATCGCCAATGAGTCCCATCTTTACTATCTCGGCCATTCCACATTTTATCTCTCTTTCAGGAAGTGTGGATAACATATTTATGTCACATATCACAAACTTAGGTTGGTTAAAGGTGCCAACCATATTTTTATACCTTTCAAAATTTACGCCATTTTTTCCGCCAACGCTTGCGTCAACTTGAGAAAGAAGTGTTGTCGCTATAAATCCGAAATCACAACCTCTCATATATGTAGAAGCGACAAATCCCGTTATATCTGTGACTATGCCGCCGCCCATGCCAACAAGAAAAGAAGATCTGTCGGCTCCTATTGTGAGCAACTCTTCAAATATTTTTGTTACGCTCTCAAGGGTTTTGTTTTCCTCTCCTATGCCAATTGTGATATATCTATTATTGCCTATAATATCCTTATAAAGAGGATATACGTTTGTGTCGGTGATAAATATAGCATCTCTTCCTTCTAATAGTTTTTTCAATAAAATTTTAGTCTCTCCAATAACTATTTTTGAGCCTTCAGAACCGTCTTTACTGATGTTTATCTCCATTTTTTATGATAAATTGAGCCACTAAGATACAATAATTTTCTTTTTAATAGAATGTTTCCATAAAAAAAAGTACCTTTGTGCTGAATAAAGGAACATAAATAATTTACTGTCACCATTAAGTGTCGTAATAGTTTTTGTCAACTATTATAACAATAGGAGGTGTTCGGTCTTACAAAATTTAAAATGCAAAATCTTAGAAACATTGCCATTATCGCACACGTTGACCACGGCAAAACAACATTAGTAGACAAGATGATACAGCAGGGAATGCTATTATCAAAAGAGAAATCAGGCGAACTGATCCTCGATAATAACGACCTTGAGCGTGAAAGAGGCATTACTATCCTCTCTAAAAACGTATCGGTAAAATACAAAGATTACAAAATTAACATCATAGATACTCCTGGTCACTCCGATTTTGGTGGTGAAGTGGAGCGTGTCCTAAACATGGCGGACGGCGTTCTTTTGCTTGTCGATGCTTTTGAGGGAACTATGCCTCAAACACGATTTGTCCTTCAAAAAGCCCTTGAGATGGGTAAGAAACCTATCGTTGTGATAAACAAAGTAGATAAGTTAAATTGTCGTCCCGATGAGGTACATGAAGAGGTTTTTGACCTTATGTTCCAACTGAAAGCAACAGAAGATCAATTAAACTTCAGAACTGTATATGGTAGTGCAAAACAAGGTTGGATGTCTCTTGATTGGAGGAAGCCTAAAGAAGATATAACAGATCTTTTAGATGTTATAATATCTGAAATCCCAGATCCTATTTCTGCAGAGGGAACGCCACAGCTCCTTATCACTTCTCTTGAACACTCTCCTTATGTAGGACGTATTGCTGTTGGTAAGTTAACTCGTGGAACTCTAAAATCAAATATGCCTGTCACACTTGCAAGACGTGATGGTGAAACAATGGTTAAATGCCGTATTAAAGACCTTATGCTTTTTGAAGGTTTGGGTAAAAAACCAGTCTCTGAAGTTAAATGTGGCGAGATATGTGCTATTGTAGGTATTGAAGGTTTTGATATAGGTGATACAATATGTGATGCTGAAAATCCAGAAGCTTTAACTCCTATTTCTATTGATGAGCCTACTATGAGTATGCTTTTCACAATTAACGACTCTCCTTTTTATGGTAAAGAAGGTAAATATGTAACATCACGTCACATAAAAGAGAGATTGGAAAAAGAGCTTGAGAAAAATCTTGCTTTACGTGTTAAACCGGGGGAAACAGCCGATAGCTTTATCGTTTTTGGTAGAGGAGTGCTTCACTTAAGTATCCTTATTGAAACGATGCGTCGTGAGGGATATGAACTTCAAGTAGGACAACCACAAGTTGTCTTTAAGGAGATTGAAGGTAAAAGATGTGAGCCTGTTGAGGAGTTGACAATAGATATGCCGGACGACTGTGTTGGACGTGCAATAGAAATGGTTACTAAACGTAAAGGTAACATGATTAGCATGGATACCGTTTCTGGTCGTACAAGGATAATCTTTGATATCCCTTCACGTGGTATTATAGGTCTTCGTAGTAACCTCCTTACAGCAACTGCTGGTGAGGCTGTTATGTCGCACAGACTTAAAGGCTTCGAACCATATAAAGGTGAAATTGAGATGCGTGTTAATGGTTCTCTAATATCAATGGAAGCAGGTATGACTTTCGCATATGCGATTAATAAACTTCAAGATAGAGGTAAATTCTTCGTTGTGCCAACAGAACAAATATATGCTGGTCAAGTTGTTGGTGAAAACAGTAGGGGAGATGATTTGGTTATCAACCTTACAAAAAGTAAAAAACTTACAAATATGCGTGCCAGTGGTACCGACGACAAAACAAACATAGCACCGCCTATCATCTTCTCTTTAGAGGAGGCTCTTGAATATATCCAAGAAGACGAGTATGTAGAAGTTACACCTCGCAGTATACGTCTTCGTAAGATATATCTTACAGAGCATGAACGTAAAAACAACAAAAGACAGTCTCAACAATAGATCTTGAGAAATTTTATATCATAACGTCTATTTTTATGGGCGTTATGATTATAAATAAAACTCTGTAACTGTCTAAATTTTATTGAATAATGTTTAGACAGTTTTTAACGTCCTTAATTCGTTTCTAATAGTGAAAAAAAAACTGTTTATATCTTTATTACTACTAACTACTTTCTCTTGTAGCATCAGTAAAAAGCTACAACAGGGGGAAGTTCTTTTAGTACATAATAAAATAAATATTGAACAGAGCGATCAAGAAAGAGAGGACGATAAGGTTGAGAAAAAAGACATAGAACTATATATACCACTTTCGCAAACTCCAAACACTACTCTTTTTGGTTTTAACATACAAACAAGGATATACAACCTTGCTAATCCTAAAAAAAATACGTGGTGGAGTCGCACAATGCGCAAAATGGGGAAACCGCCTGTTCTATACGATTCTATAAATAACAGTAAGGGATTAAGAAATATATCTAAGTATCTTGCCTCACGTGGATATTTTAATGCAGAGGTAACAGATACTGTTATAATAAAAGATCAGAAAGCAACGGTTGATTATAATATAAAGCCGAATAATCCATATAAAGTGGCAGGCTTGTTATATGAGATAATAGATGAGGGGCTTAGTTCTTATATATATGCCGATAGTTCAAGTACTCTTATCCATGTCGGTGATGTCTATAACCGTAAAACTCTTGAAGATGAACGGTTTCGTATAACACATAACCTTCAAAATAATGGGTTTTTCACCTTTGCGGTCGATGATATCACATACCTAATTGACACTATCACATCACCATACAAGGCGTATATAACTATGAATATACAAAAGCGTCTTTTTGATGCTAAACGTTCTGATCATAAGCAATATATGGTTGGGAAAGTTATTGTTGATGCAAATTATGACAGCGTAAATTCTAACGATACTATTGTTGCTCACGATACAACTACATATAAAGGTGTGTACTTCGTATCACATGGCAATAAATCGAAATTTAGAATTAAACCTCTTTCTCAATCGATAGATATAGAACCGGGAAGTCTTTATAACCTTACTTCTACGGCTCAGACAAGTAAGAGTTTATACGATTTAAGCTATTTTAGAAATGCCAATATCTCTTATACAAGGCAAGATACTATTGAAAATAGCGGATTTGGTGTTGTGGATTGTAATATATTGCTGACCCCAGAACTTCGTCAAGGTTATAAGGTTGATGCAGAGGTGTCTACAAATTCCAACTATACAGGGGTTTCGTTGACTTTGGGATATGTAAATAAAAATATATTTAGAGGTGCCGAAATATTTGACATTAGTGTTACTGGAAGTTATGACTTTATAAGCAATCAAGCTATGAAAGATTCTTGGGAGTTTGGTGCTTCGACATCACTTACTTTCCCACGTCTTTTGTCAATTATAAATTATACTAAAAACACAGATAAATATTCTAATGTTGGTACTCAAGTGGCTATTTCTTTTAACTCACAGCGCAGACCCGACTATGACCGTACTATAAGTACTGTGTCTTATGGATATAACTGGACAAAAAATAATAAAACACAATATTCATTTAAACCAATATCTATATCTTTAGTTAGTGTGCCAAGAATAGATGATGATTATTTAGGAACAATTACAAATGAATATCTGAAAAACACATATAAATCGCAAATTATTGCCGGAGGAACATTTTCGGTATTGTTGAAACCACAAGCAACACCCATAGATAAGTTTACTATAAATATTAATGGAGAGATAAGTGGAAACCTTTTAGATTTGGCATATATGGCAGCGTCAGCCCATAAAGCGACAGATGCCGATACGGGTGAGAGATACTATGAGATGTTTAATTTGCGTTTTGCTCAATATGCCAGAGCAAGTGTAGATATGGTGTATAAACACCTATTTGGAGAGTCTGGTGCAATAGTATATAGACTTTATGGAGGTGGTGGCGTGGCATATGGGAACTCTTATTCTTTGCCTTTTGAACGTATGTTCTTTGCCGGAGGTAGTAGTTCCATGCGTGGTTGGCAAGTTAGAAGTTTAGGACCGGGTGCAACCCCTATTGCCGACTATTCCACATATCCAAACCAAGTTGGTAATATACGTTTAGAGACTAACTTAGAAGGTCGTTTTAGCATATATGGGAAGTTAAAAGGAGCTATATTTTTCGACTTAGGTAATATATGGTCGAATGGTAAAGGCGAAACGGTGGAGGCTAAGAAGTTTAAGGCTGATACTTTTTATAAACAACTTGCTTTTAATACGGGGCTTGGTTTGAGATTTGACATATCTTATTTTGTATTACGTTTAGATTGGGGTATGCAAATATATAATCCTGCCTATCAAGGAAGGGATCGATGGGTTAAATTTTTAAGCTTAAGAAACACCGCTCTACACTTCGCTATCGGCTATCCGTTCTAAAAAAGTTTATAAAAAAAAGGGTTAAAAATTAGTATATTTAGAAAATCGTTATCATATTAGCATAAAATTTTAACATTGGTTATTGACAATGAAGGCTTGGGAAAGATTAGAAGAAGTAATAAAATGGACAGGATTGTCTACTCATGCTTTTGCAATGGAGCTGGGTATGAAACGATCTGAAAATTTGTATCGTGTTAGACGTGAGAAAAGTGGTGTTAGCAGTAAACTTGCAGAAGTAATAGTTCAACGTTACCCGGAAATAAATCTATCTTGGTTATTTTCTGGGGAAGGACAAATGTTCAATAGCGAAAAACCTATTACTGCTCATAATAAATCAATCTCGTTTTATGAGGATTTGAAGTTTATGAATGAGCCGATTTTTCGTATAGAGTCTACAATCCTATCAGATTGTGACGTTGGTGTCATTTTGGATAATGACGCTATGTCTCCTATTGTTGCCTATGGTTCATATCTGTTTCTTAAGAAAGCAGATAAGAACAATATAGTATATGGGCAACTCTATTATTTACAATATAAAGGGATTTATCTCCTACGTTATATGCGTAAAGGAGATGAAAACCAATATATTTTATCTGCTATTAACAAAGATAAATATGACGATATTGAGGTTTCAAAAGAAGACATATCAAGTCTTTATATTGTAAGGTCTATCCTTAATAAACTCATATAATTATCTTACTTACTTATAAGAATGGTTATTAAAGCAATTGCTTTAATAACCATTCTTATATTTATATGTATGTATTTCTAACAGTTGAGAGCTATGCAATAAAAAAAGTAAGAAAAAATGTGATAATATTTGTGTATTCATAAAAAATATTATATATTGTAGGCGAAAAATGAATGTATCTATGTAATGTAAATAATATATAATAACTTTGATTACATAAATAACATCTTAGTCAGTCAATACATAAAACTATAAAATTATGAATGATTACACAACAAAGCAGATTAAAAACTTAGTACTACTTGGAAGTTCAAACTCCGGTAAAACAACGTTTGCTGAAGCAATGGCTTATGAGGGAAAAGAAATTGACCGTTTAGGTAGTGTCGAGGAGGGAACAACGGTTTCCGACTTTACAGAAAAAGAACAGCAATACAAACACTCAATCTATTCATCTGTGTTATTGACTGAGTTTAATGAGATGAAACTTAATATTATTGATGCTCCCGGAGCAGATGACTTTTGTGGTGGTCTCTTTTCGGCTTTTAAAGTAGTCGATGTTGGTGTGATGCTCATAAATGCAGAGGAGGGTTTCGAGGCAGGCACGGAAGTGCAGGCTCGTTATGCTCGTAGACACAACAAGCCTGTCATTGCTTTTATAAATAAGTTAGATTCTAAAAATGCAGATTGGGAGATGAGTATAGAGTCTCTTACCGCAAACTCAAAGGTGAAGCCTGTCTTGGTTCAATATCCGTTAAATCCGGGAGAAAATTTCGATTCTTTTGTTGATGTCTTGCTTATGAAATGTTATAAGTTTGACGGCAAAGGTGGACGTGTCGAGATGCCTATCCCAGACTCTGAGATGGAAAAGGCTAAGGAACTTCAAAATATACTTGTCGAAGCAGCAGCCGAGAATGATGATAAACTCATGGAGTTGTTTTTTGAGAAAGGAACACTCACAGAAGACGAGATGCGTGATGGGCTTAAAATAGGGCTTTCGGAGCGTACTTTGATCCCTGTGTTCTGTGGTTCGGCGAAGAAGCTAATAGGAATAAAACGTCTTATGGAATTTACTACACGTGTGGCTCCAGGACCTCTTAAAGCTCCGCATTTTAATACTCAATCGGGCGATAAGGTCGAGCCAAGAGCCGACGGACCAACAATTCTCTTCGTTTATAAATCGACTATCGAACAACATTTGGGAGAAATTTCATATTTCCGTGTCATTACAGGAACTCTGACCGAAGGTATGGAACTTACCAATAATAGTTTTAACGGAGCGAAAGAGAAAATATCTCAGATTTTTGTTACAATAGGTAAAAATAGAATTCGTGTAAAACAACTTTCGGCAGGTGATTTAGGCTCTACCGTGAAGTTAAAAAGTGTGAAGACAAACCATACTCTTGCCTCTGGCTCAGATGAGAAGATCACACTTATAGGGTTCCCTTCACCACGTTTCCAAACGGCGGTTCAAGCTAAGGAAAAGGCAAATGATGAGAAGTTAGGTGAAGCACTTCAAAAGGTTATCTTTGAAGATCCGTCTGTGAGTGTTGAATATT
>JAVVUK010000025.1:0-11112 GCA_036653215.1 Rikenellaceae bacterium | reverse complement strand
TAGCGCAAGAGAATGCTTCTTTAGAAGCAGAAAATGAATATATATTTTGTACACCATCAAAAGTTGAAGATGTTTTATCAAAACTTAATTCATTTGATAAACAGTATTATAAAGTACTGTGTGAAGCACTTCAAAAGGTTATCTTTGAAGATCCGTCTGTGAGTGTTGAATATTCGAAAGAACTGAAGCAGATAATATTATCTGGACAGGGAGAACATCACCTAAACATCATCAAATCGAACATTGAAAATCTTAATAAAATTGCTATTGACTTTATAGCTCCTAAAATTCCATATCGTGAGACCATATCTAAGATGGCTGTTGCTTCATATAGACATAAAAAACAATCTGGTGGCTCAGGTCAGTTTGGTGAAGTGTCTCTTGTAATTATGCCTCACGTTGAGGGAGATCCAGATATGACAAGGTTTAAGAATGAAGGTAAAGACCAAGCATTATCTATACGTGGACGAGAAGAAATATCTCTTGACTGGGGTGGTAAGTTGATTTTCTATAACTGTATTGTCGGTGGGGTTATCGATACTCGTTTTATGCCAGCTATTGTAAAAGGTTTGATGGAACGTATGGAAAACGGACCTCTCACAGGCTCTTATGCACGTGATATAAGGGTTGCTTGTTTCGATGGTAAGATGCACCCTGTCGATTCTAATGAGATCTCGTTTAAGCTTGCCGCACGTCACGCCTTTAAGGAGGCTTTCCGCAATGCAGGACCCAAAATAATGGAGCCGATATACGACATAGAGATTTTGTCACCATCTGACAAATTAGGCGATGTTATGAGTGATCTTCAAAATAGACGTGCAATTATTGAAGGTATAAAATCAGAAGGTGGTTTTGAGCAACTTACAGCACGTGTTCCCCTTGCAGAAATGTATAAATATTCGACTGTTTTAAGTTCTCTCACAAATGGACGAGCTTCGTTTTCAATGAAGTTTAATGCTTATATGCAAGTTCCTGCTGAAGTCCAAGATAAGTTGCTTAAGGCTTATGTAGACAACGACGAGGAATAAACATTCATATATTTTCAAAGAGGGTCACTTTGCTTTTTTTAACAAAGTGACCCTCTTATAATGTTTTTATATGCCAAATTTTCGATGTTTTAAAGTCAAAAGTAGAAACGGTTTAGATTTTTATTTGTATCTTTGTGGGAATTAATAAATCGTATTTATAATACCAACCTTATGTCAGAATTCAAATATCAAGAACCGTTTCCCATATCAAAAGACGACACCAAATATCGTCTTTTGTCTAAAGAGGGAGTAGAAACAATTAATGTAGATGGACGTGAGATACTTAAGGTCTCTCCAAAGGCAATAGAGATGCTTTCTCGTGAGGCTTTCAAAGATGTGTCTTTCTTTCTAAGAGCTTCTCATCTTCAAAAATTAGTTAACATCATAAACGACCCTGAGGCTTCAGATAACGATAAGTTTGTGGCTTACACCATGTTGCTTAACCAAGTGGTGGCGGCAGAGGGTGAACTTCCAACTTGTCAAGATACCGGTACTGCAATAGCAATAGGCAAAAAGGGAGAAAACGTATTTACAGGAGCTAACGATGCCGAGTGTATCTCTAAAGGGGTATATGAGACATATCGTGATTGTAACTTGCGTTATTCACAAGTAGTCCCATTTTCTATGACTAAAGAGAAAAATAGCGGTACTAACCTTCCTGCACAAATAGACATATACGCCACTCAAGGAAACGAATATAAATTCTTATTCATAACTAAAGGTGGTGGTTCAGCAAATAAGACATTCCTATATCAACAAACAAAAGCTCTGCTTACAGAAGAGGGTCTAACAGCATTTGTGAAATCGAAGATGATGGATCTTGGAACTGCAGCTTGTCCTCCATATCACCTTGCTTTTGTGGTTGGTGGTACTTCTGCTGAGGTAAACCTTGCGACAGTAAAAAAGGCATCTGCCGGATATTTAGATAACCTGCCAACAGAAGGAAACGATGGCGGTCAGGCATTCCGTGATTTAGAATGGGAAGAGAAGATACTTAAGATATGTCATGAAAGTGGCATAGGTGCTCAATTTGGTGGTAAATATTTAGTCCATGACGTACGTGTAATACGTCTTCCTCGTCACGCAGCTTCTTGTCCAGTTGGGATAGGTGTTAGTTGTAGTGCTGACCGTAACATAAAAGGTAAGATCACAAAAGATGGTATTTTCCTTGAAGAGATGGAGAAAAACCCTGCTCGTTTTGTGCCTAAGGTAGCTCCAAGCCTTGCTCCAGCAGTCGAGATAGACCTTGATGAGGGTATGGATAAGGTGCTTGCTAAGTTAAATCAATATCCTATAAAAACACGTCTTAACATTAAAGGTACACTTATCGTTGCTCGTGATATAGCGCACGCCGAAATAAAGAAACTTATAGATAGCGGAAAAGGAATACCTGAATATATGCAAAAACACCCTGTATATTACGCAGGACCTGCCAAAACGCCTCAAGGTATGGCATCTGGCAGCTTTGGACCAACAACAGCAGGACGTATGGACCCTTATGTAGACTTATTCCAAAGCATGGGCGGCTCAATGGTTATGGTTGCTAAGGGAAACCGCTCACAGGCCGTTACTGACGCTTGTAAGAAACATGGTGGCTTTTATCTTGGATCTATTGGTGGACCAGCGGCTATTCTTGCTAAAGATAGCATCAAAAAAGTGGAAGTAGTGGCTTTCCCAGAACTTGGAATGGAAGCTGTACGTAAAATATATGTAGAGAATTTCCCAGCGTTTATTATCGTAGATAATAAGGGCAATGACTTCTTCAAAAAGCTATAAAAACATTAAAAATTGCGATTTGCTTAATTGAACTTCGGATAGTAAAATACTCACGTACCAGATGTACGCTCCGTTTTTTTCTTCCTTGTTCGCTTTGCAACTTATCAATTTTGCTGTTGAGCATCATTTATTTATATTACTAAATAAAAATAATCCTGCCTAAGTTGTTTTAGGCAGGATTATTATTTTTATAAAATTTCTATTTGTGGTCTGAAATGGCATAGAGACGCAACTCAAAAGAGACCAAAATGTAATTTAAAACATCTTCTTAATCTGAAGTAGTTCTTTGGCGGCTATATAGGCACTTATCTTGTTGTCGTGGATCAATTTCAGATATTTTTCGAGGTTCTGCTCTATATCCTTATCACGATAGAAACGATCTTTCAAAGAGTCGTTTATGGTCTCATACATCCTATATTTCTCTTGGTCGTTGCGGTTTTCGATAAAGAAGCCGTTTGACTTAATGGCGTTTACATAATCCATGACTGACCTCCAAATATCCATTAATCCTGTTCCGTCCATAGATGAACAAGTAAATACTTGTGGCTTATATCCCGATTTTGGCATAGGGAAGAGGCTTAGCGCATTGATGAAATGTCGGCGTGTAAGCTCGGCACGTTTCACATTGTCGCCGTCAGCTTTAGTGATAGCTACTACATCAGCCATCTCCATGATGCCTCGTTTGATGCCTTGAAGTTCGTCGCCAGCACCAGAAATTTGCAACATCAAAAATACATCGACCATTGAGTGAGCCATAGTTTCAGACTGTCCAACGCCTACCGTTTCAATAAAAATAGTGTTAAAGCCTGCCGCCTCACATAAAATAATCGTTTCACGTGTTTTGCGTGCTACACCGCCCAAAGAACCTGCCGAAGGGGAAGGACGTATAAAAGCATCAGGGTTATGCACAAGTGTTTCCATACGAGTTTTATCACCAAGAATAGATCCTTTGCTACGTTCAGAAGAAGGGTCTATGGCAAGCACAGCAAGTTTGTTCCCTAAAGCTATGACTTTATTGCCTATTGCTTCGATAAATGTGGACTTCCCAGCTCCGGGAACCCCTGTTATCCCTACACGTACAGAGTTGCCTGTAAAAGGAAGACATTTTTCGATGATCTCTTGAGCCTGTTCATAATGCTCAGGGAGAACGCTCTCAACAAGTGTGATTGCCTTTCCTAATATGGCTATATTACCGTCTAAGATGCCTTTTACATATTCATCCGTTGTTAGTGGATTTGACTTTTTACGTCGATAGTATGGATTTGTGCTATCTGGTTTAGTCACGCCCTCTGCTACATTGAGTGCTGAGTCGTGATAATGTTCCTTATGTTCGGTTTCAAAATGTTTCATACCACAAAATTATAATAATTTCATTATATCGCACTATCTTTGTCCCACATAAATAGCAGAAACAGTCTAAAAACAAGATTTTCAATTTTCAGAATACACAAATATGTTTAAAAGTCAGATGAATAGGCGTATCATAGCCTTGACAATCCCAAATATAATATCCAACATAACAGTTCCTTTACTTGGGATGGTTGACCTTGCTATTGTTGGGAGGTTAGGTGGTGCTACTTCCATAGGTGCTATCGCTATTGGAACGGCTATCTTTAATCTTATATATTGGAATTTCGGATTTTTACGTATGGGGACATCAGGGCTTACTGCGCAAGCTTTTGGTCGTCGTAGCTTTTCAGAGAGCATAAATATGTTAACACGCTCAATGGTGATAGGTCTTTTAATAGCTTCGGTCCTCCTTTTGTTTCAAAAGCCGATACTTGTATTTGCCAATATGTTTATGGGAAGTTCTTTAGAACTTCAAGATGTAGTGGCTCAATATTTCTTCGTTAGAATATGGGGGGCTCCGGCAACTCTTGCTATGTATGTCTTTAAAGGGTGGTTTATCGGGATGCAAAATTCTAAAACCCCGATGTGGATATCTATCCAAATCAACGTGGTAAACATAGTGTTGAGCTATCTATTTGCGTTTAATATGGGAATGGGAATTGGTGGGGTAGCGTTAGGTACTATCTTAGCTCAATATTCGGGTTGTGTGACTTCGATGCTCATTATCTTGACACGATATAAGGTTGTAACTCGTTATTTTCACTTTAAGGGTAGTTTACGTATGACGGAGATGAAGAAGTTTTTTAAGATAAATACAGATATCTTGTTACGCACAATCTGTTTATCTTTTGTTTTTGCTTCTTTTACTGCTTTCTCAACGCATCTTGGTGAAGATACTTTGGCTGTAAATACAGTGTTGCTTCAGCTATTTACTTTATTCTCATATATCATGGATGGGTTTGCTTTTGCCGGAGAAGCTTTGACTGGAAAATATTATGGTGCAGGAAGTCGTCCTTTGCTTAAAGAGGCAATTCGTTATGTCCTTATTTGGGGAGTTATAATATCTACCTTCTTCACAATTTTATACACCTTCTTGCTAACTCCATTGATATCTATATTTACAAATGTGGAGAGCATAATTACTCTTGCGGGTGAGTATAAATGGTGGGTTGTGGCGATCCCATTTGCAGGTTTCTTAGCCTTTGTCTTAGACGGAGTCTTGATAGGAATAACACAAACTAAAATTATGCGTAACTCTATCTTTTTCGCCTCAATAATTTTTTACGCTGTCTATTATCTATTAACGCCGACAATAGGAAATAATGCTATATGGCTTGCTTTTATACTATATCTTATAGGTCGTGGGGTGATCCAATATATTTATTATAAACGTATAGATAGGGTGTGTTAATTTTTTTAGTATATTGCACAAAAATAGAATTATGGGAAATAGAAAACTAAGGTCACAGCATTTATTATACCCTTTAGTTTTTATGGCTTTTGTCTCTTGTACACATAGAGACTGGACTTTTGAACCTATAACCTCTCAAGGAGTGGCTCTCACCGAGACTCAACAGCCGATAAAGGGAATACAAATATCGTATGTCAATGTGTACGATAATAAAACAAGAGTTACATATTCCGATAAAGACGGTAAATTCACCTTTTACGATGCTTTATATTCAACATCATTTAAAGTTGAAGATGTCGATGGTCAAGATAATGGTGGTGTCTTTGAAAGTCAAGAGTTGCAGTTTATAGCCGATGTAAACGGGCTTTTCTCGGTGACGTTAAAGTTGAAAAAATAAAAAAAGTCCTGCAAAATTAATTGCAGGACTTTTTTTTATGACACTTTATTATCTAAATCTCTCGTTCGATTTTATTAATACTTCGTCTTTAAGGATTAGACGGTGGGCTATAAATAGCAATATTACGACTAAAATCGGAGCCGGCATAATTATAGAATAGATAGTGCTCATGCCCATAGTGTTGCCTATTAATGGTGATACGACACTATAAATATAGTATGCCTCTAAGCCCATAACTATGATTGTAGCAAAAAGCGAAAATATAGTTATTCTCATTTGCAAAGGTCTGTTTTTGAATAAGAATATAGCCACTAAAGATAGTATGGCAGAGATGATAAGTATAGATCCGTAGTATATTGATATGGGATTACTTATCGTTCCAAGAACAATGCTGTTTATACCAAAAGGCATCAACTTTATGGTCTCATTTATCACGTTATCTCCCATTTGTGTGTTATAAACAATCGTGCCAAGAGGAGAGAAGAGTTGAATAACTTGTAGGATAAGTGCTACTAAAAGGAATAGCGTTTGTTTTCTCTGTATCATAAATTATAATTTCTAAAAAGTATTCACAAAGATAAATAAAAATTGGGAGATAGCAAAAAGCCATCTCCCAATTTCAACAAATAAAACCAAACTTAAACAATTGCTTATTGTTGACTATACAACCGTTATGCCAAGTTTTTTTTGATCTTAGCAAGAGTCTCCTCAAATACCTCTTTTGGTAGTTTAAGCTTTGGATTTTGAAAACTCATATCTTTTTCTTCGTTCATAGGGACAAGATGAATATGTGCATGTGGAACTTCCAACCCTATTACTGTTACTCCTATACGCTTACAAGGAATTCCTTTTTTTACGGCGTGAGCTATCTTTTTAGCAAAAATCATCATCTCCGATAGATCCTCATCACTAAGGTCAAATATGTAATCTTCTTCTTTTTTAGGGATTATTAAGGTGTGACCTTTCACCAAAGGGAAAGCGTCTAAAATTGCTATAAATTTATCATTCTCTGCTACCTTGTAGCAAGGGATCTCTCCGTTCATGATACGGGTAAAAATTGATGCCATTATTCTTCTTTATTTATGTTATTGTCTAAACAAGTATATTCGTCTTTAGAATCTAATCTCTTTACGTTATTTACGTTTTTCACCTTTTTAATCATGGTGATAGTGTCTCGTATGTCGTGGGTGCTACTTACAGACATGGATATATATCCACGAAGAACCCCGTCTTTACTCTCTATTTTCAGTGCGTTGATGTTGATGCCAAGTTGTCCTGATATGATTTGTACTACATCTAAGATAAGACCACGACGGTCGGTGGCATCAATCTGCATATGTACTTGATATGACATTATGGTTTGTGATGTCCATTCTGCATCGACAATACGTTCACCTTGTTTGGTGGCTATATCTGTGGCTACTTCGCATCCTTTTTTGTGTATAACTATACTTCCGCTATCGGTGCTGAAGCCGACAACCTCATCTCCGGGAATAGGATTACAACATTTTGCGATTATGAAATTTGTATTTTGAGATACTTTCTTCTTGTTGTCTACGCCAAACAATTTAAGTGGGTTTGGTATATTAGGAATAGAAAAAGACCAGAAAGGAGAAGAGCTTTTATCTTTATGGAAAATCTTATTTGCCTCATCAAGAGATATGATGTTAGAGCCTATGTTGCTGTAAAATTCATCTTTGGTGGCACAACTATAATAGTTCATCGCTTGTTGTAGGATTTCACCATTGAGGGTGAGCCCCATTGCTTCCATCTTATTAACAAAGATTTCCTGTCCTAACTTTATGTTGTTTATGTTTTTGTTCTTAAGGAAATTACGAATTGACTGTTTCGATTTTGTGGTGTGTACTTTGTCTAACCATTCAACAGAGGGAGCACTGCTCTTAGAAGTTATGACTTCAATTTGATCGCCACTCTTTACAAGAGAGAATAGCGATTCTATTTTGTGGTCTACCTTGACACCAATTGCAGTGTTACCAACGTTTGTGTGTATGTCATATGCAAAGTCGAGATATGTAGCTCCTTTTGGTAAAATTCGAGATTCTCCCTTAGGAGTGAAGACCACCACTTCTGAAGAATAAAGGTTGAGCTTAAACTCATCGAGAAACTCAACAGCGTGTTCTGTCGATCCTCCGAGTGCGTTACGCACCTCTTTGAGCCATTTGTCGAGTTCGCTATCGTGATCTGTATGTTCTTTATATTTCCAATGTGCCGCAAAGCCTTTTTCGGCAATTTCATTCATGCGCTCTGAGCGTATCTGCACCTCTACCCATACTCCATCGGGTCCCATTACTGTGCAATGAAGAGACTCATATCCGTTTGCTTTAGGTATGCTTATCCAGTCACGTATACGGTCGGGTTTAGGTTTGTATATTTCCGTTATAAGAGAGTATATGTGCCAACACTGGCTCGATTCGGGGACGAACTTAGCAGGTACAAAGACTATCCTTATTGCAAAAAGATCATATACCTCCTCTAAAGAGATCTTCTTTCTTTGCATCTTTTTCCATATAGAGTATATGGCTTTCTCACGTCCGCATATTTTGAAGTCGATCTTGTTTTCTTTTAACTTTTCAATGATAGGAATGTTAAAACGAGACACAAACTCTTTACGAGAGTCTAACGTCTCTAAGAGCTTGTCGCTAATCATTTTATATTCTTCTGGATATGAATATTTGAGACAATAGTCTTCAAGTTCTGTTTTTATGGTATATAGACCTAACCTATGAGCTAAAGGGGCAAATAGTGTGATTGTCTCACTCACGATCTTAGTCCTCTTTTTGGGAGGCATAGAGTCGAGAGTACGCATATTATGAAGTCTGTCGGCAAGTTTTATAAGTATAACCCTCACATCGTCAGAGAGCGTGAAGAGCATCTTTTTAAAGTTCTCGGCTTGTTCAGAGCTTGATTGTGCTATGTCTCCTACACGTTTCATTTTTGTGAGACCATCGACCATAGAGGCAATTTTTTCACCATAGCGAGCTCTTATATCTTCAACGGTATATTCTGTATCTTCAACGACATCATGTAGAAGTGCCGCACACACCGATTTTACGCCAAGCCCGATCTCTTCTACGACGATTTTTGCTACGGCAAGAGGGTGTATCATGTAAGGTTCGCCAGAGCGACGACGTACATTATCATGTGCTTTATTGGCAAATTCAAAAGCATCTGTTATTATACGTTTATCCTCAGGAGTCATCACAAAGTGATCCTCACAGGCTTTCATCAAATTAATAAAGCCTTCGTTTATTATCTTTTCGTCTTCTTCTGTAAACATTCCATAAAGATAAATAATTTTATTCTAAAAAGAAATTTAAAAGCGATCTAAATAGTTATTTTATATCCTAATTTTTTTATCATCTCTTTATCTTGATCTATTTGTGAACCTACCGTTGTGAGCAGGTCTCCCATAAGAGCTGCATTAATTCCTGAGAGAAGAGCCTTTTCTTGTATATGCCCTATTTGTAAACGTCCACCAGCAAAGCGTATCATGGCTTTTGGATTTACAAGTCTGAACATCGCAAATGTAGTTAATATCTCTTGGTCTGACAGTGGAGATACACCCTCCAGTTTAGTTCCTTTAATGGGGTTTAAGATGTTAAGAGGAATAGAGGTAACGCCAAGTTCTCGAAGCGTGAAAGCCCAATCTACACGATCTTCAAAACTTTCGCCCATTCCAATTATTCCGCCAGAGCATATGTTAAGTCCAACTTCTTTGGCTGTGTTTAAGGTTTTTAATTTATCTTCTATGCTATGTGTGTGGCATAGCGTTCTGAAAAATTTGGGAGAGCTTTCAAGGTTGCAATGATAGTTTTTTACTCCGCTATCTTTTAGCTTTTGAAGTACTTCTTTCTCTAATAATCCCATTGAAGCGCATAATTCTATATCTACTTCTTTTTGTAACTTTTTATATATCTCGCATACATCGTCAGCTTCTTTGCCGGCAATTCGTTTTCCGCTTGTCACAAGAGAAAATTTTCTAATTCCTTTTGCTGCGTTGTGTCTCGCCATTTTTATTGCTTCTTCTGCTGAAATAAGAGGGTAGACATCTGCTCCTGTTTTATGAAAAACAGACTGCGCACACCATGCACAATCTTCGCTACATTTCCCACTTTTGGCGTTTATTATAGAGCAAGTGTCGAAGTAGTTGCCTGTAAAATGTTCTCTTATCTGGTTGGCAAGAGAATATAAAGAGTCTTTGTCTTCAATAGAACATAACGAAAGTACCTCATCTTTAGTGAGTTCTTGCCCAGCTATGATTTTTTCTTTATATGTTTTAATATTCATATTATCTTTACAAAAAATTTATTTATGAAAGAGCTCCTCGAAAGTTTAGACATACAAGGTAATAGACGTCATTTGATAAATGCTCTTACCACACAAAAATATATCTTTTTTGAGAATAAACAATACTTAAATTTCTCTTCTAACGATTATTTGGCTCTTAGCGATACGTCATTGCAAAAAGAATTTATCAAAAATCTTGATTTTGAGGGCGAGTTTTTACTCTCAAACCCATCGTCACGTCTCATGACTGGTAACTCATATCATTATGATGAGCTTGAAACTACAATTTCAAAACTATATGGTAAAGAGGCGGCTTTGGTGCTTAGTAGTGGCTTTATGCTAAATAGTGGAGTGTTGCCTGCAATAACCAAAGAGGGTGATCTTATAGTTGCCGATAAGTTGGTGCACGCAAGTATCATTGATGGGCTTAGGCTTTGTAAATGCGACTTTAAAAGGTTTCGACATAACGATCTTGTAGATTTAAAAAAGATACTTGAGAGGGAGAAGCCAAAAGGGGCAATTTATATAGTTACAGAATCTATCTTTAGCATGGATGGAGATATTGCACCTCTTTGTGAGTTAATAGAAATTAAAAAGAAATATGGTGCGAAGTTATATGTCGACGAGGCTCATGCTTTTGGGGTTCGTGGATGTGGTGGGCTTGGCGTTGCTCAGGAGTTAGGGGTCATTGACGATATAGATTATTTAGTTGCCACTTTTGGTAAGGCTTTGGCTTCGCAAGGTGCTTTTGTGGCGTGCGACTACCTTTCACGTGAGGTTATGATAAACAAGATGAGAACTCTTATTTTTTCAACGGCTCTGCCTCCAATATCTCTTATGTG
>JAVVUK010000024.1:10689-19403 GCA_036653215.1 Rikenellaceae bacterium | reverse complement strand
AAGTTATTGTCACAATTACCTCATTGTATAGCAATAGTAACGACAGGGCAGAAAGCGACGGATGTGGTTTGCGAAACGACAAATTGCTCACAACCTAAGATCGGAGAAAGCAGCAACATCATACTCGGAGGACGTGAAATTTTATTTTACCGTATGCCATCCTCATCTCGTGCCTACCCTATGGCGATAGACAAGAAAGCAGACTCTTATCGTAATATGTTTATGGCTCTAAAGATTTTATAAATCGCTAAACGCCTTTCAGCAAACTATCTACAAGTGGAGGAAGCCCTATGGCAGAGTTTGCTTTTATATGAGTCACCTTATTTAACACCCCTGAAGTATTTGGCTCTGCCGGGTCGACAAGATATATAGGCACTTCCGGACGGAGATAATTTACTAATGAAGCCGCAGGATATACAGCCAAAGAAGTCCCCACAATAATCATCATGTCGGCAGACCTTACTATCTCTATTGCCCTATCGAGCATAGGGACGCTCTCCCCAAAAAACACAACAAAAGGACGCAACAACGAGCCATCGGCATGACGAGCATCTAAAGGCTGCTCCCATCCTTTTATCGGAACAGTAGCGTTCTCATTACGACTACTTCTTAACTTCAAAAGTTCGCCATGTAAGTGAGTGACACGCTTCGACCCTGCCCTCTCGTGAAGGTCGTCTATATTTTGAGTAACGACATCCACGTCAAAAGCCTCCTCAAGACGCACAATAGCCCTATGCCCAGCATTAGGCTCTTTACTTAAAAGTTCTTTACGTCTGATATTATAAAATTCTATTACCTTATTCCTATCACGGACTAAAGCTTCGGGAGTACATACATCTTCAATCTTATATGAAGCCCATAGACCATCAGAATCACGAAACGTGGCAAGACCACTATCGGCACTAACTCCGGCACCTGTAAAAACGACTATCTTTTTCATAACAAATGTTTTTACAAAAATAACAAATATTATCTTACTTCTTAAAAAAAATACTTATCTTAGCATAAGTTTTAGATTAAAAGAAAAGACAATTATGACATTATATTTTGATTTTATATTCCGATTATTGGTAGCAGGTATTTTAGGTTCTATCATCGGATTAGACCGAGAATATCGTGCTAAAGAGGCAGGATACCGCACACACTTCCTTGTATCTTTGGGCAGTGCTTTGCTTATGATAGTATCACAATATGGTTTTCAGGATGTTGCACGAGAAAGCGGCATCTCATTCGACCCAAGCCGTGTAGCAGCACAAGTTGTTAGTGGCATCGGTTTTATTGGAGCTGGGACTATCATTTTTAACAAACAGATAATTCGAGGATTAACAACCGCCGCCGGGCTATGGGCAACAGCAGGCATAGGACTTGCCGTCGGTGCAGGGATGTATGTATTAGGAATTGCGGCTATGGTATTGACACTCATAGGACTTGAGCTGCTTAGCTATATTTTTAAGAGTGTAGGGATGAAAAGCTCGTTAATAGTTTTTTCTACTAATCATAAGGATATACTAAAAAGAATTTCCGAAACGTTTAATTCTAAAGAGTATCGTATCATTTCTTACCAAATGGAAACATTGGAACGTGGCGGCTCTCCCTATTATCTCATAACTATGGTCATTAAATCGAAGAATAATTACGACGAGGGGTACCTGCTTTCAATGATACAAAACTTTCCTGAAGTAACGGTAGAGAAGATAGAGTGAGAAAGTGCGGCATCTCATTTGCTATAAAGAACCAAATTAACAAAATCAGCTATGAAAAAACTTATTTGTCCACAATGTTCGATCACTAACCTATATGTTAAAAACGCACATGGGGAACAACTTCCTGTATTTGTCACCTCTGACTATGATATTATTGCAGCAAAAGAAGGGATGTCAACACAAGGGTTTAACTTAGAGGTGATCTACTGTTTTGGATGTTCATGGAAAGGAACACCAAAAAAATTAAAAAGCATATTTACACATTAAAAATTATTTAAATTTCACATCAATTTATAATGAATAGATTTATAAAATTATCGCTCACATTTGCGATTTTCCTCATCTCGGCACATTCATCTTTCGGGCAAGTAAAAACATATAAGTTTGCCCAAAGAGATACTACCGCACTATTTTTAGATGTATATCAACCCAAAGAGGCCATACGCAAAAATATATGTGTGCTTTATGTTTTTGGAGGCGGTTTTGTTACCGGCTCTCGACAAGAAGAAAAGAATGTAGAATTTTTCAACGACATGGCAAATAGAGGCTACACTGTCGTTGCGATAGATTATAGGCTTGGATTAAAAGGAGCCTCAAAAGTTGGAGCTTTCAATCCTAAACCTGCCTTTAAAGCAGTAGAAATGGCAACCGAAGATTTAGTCTCTGCAACAAGTTTTATAATAGAAAACAACAAAACACTCGGCATAGATCCTAAACGTATAGTCATTATTGGAAGTAGTGCCGGAGCTATAACTGCTCTCCAGACCGACTATGAATTAGCAAACAGAAGCGCATTAGTAAAAGAGCTACCTCAAGATTTTCATTTTGCAGGAGTCGTTTCTCTTGCAGGAGCTTTATTTTCAGAAACTGGAAATCCAAGATATTCCTCGACACCTGCGCCGACACTATTTTATCACGGCACAAAAGACAAAACAGTAGTTTACAACAAGTTAAAAGTATTTAGAAAAGGGATGTTCGGCACTAAAGCCTTAGTGAAAATATTTAACAAAGGGAGATATAAATATATGGCTATCAAATATAAAAACATGAAACACGAAGTCGCCGTCTTCCCTCGTTTTTATATGCAAGATAACATTTGCAACTTTATAGATATGGCCATAACAGGCAAATATGACAACGAGCTCGACATAACAATAAAAGACAGGAAGATACAATCTAAATATAAGTACTAAAAAGCTATTTTTATTTACTTGTCTTATATCGGATTACTACTAAACGCCAAAATTAGGATGGAAAATGATTAATCCACTCATAATTATTTGATTTATTAGTTAATAATTCCAACGATAAAAGATAAATTATAATATATCATAACCAATAACATCAAAATTTATCTCAACTTGTTTTTTTGGAAATAAGGACCTGCCACAAATACTGAAAAGAGAAGCCCTACAACTACCGAGAAGACACAAATAGAAAATACAACAGTAAAGCCATATTGCTCAATAAGTCCACCACCAGTGAGGATACCCGTGCCAATACCCAAATCCCATGAAGTTAGGTATGTTGAATTTGCCGTACCACGACGATCATGAGGAGCTAAATTTATAAACATGGTTTGCATAGTAGGTGAGAAATATCCAAATCCAAGCCCCAAAAGTAATGCTGAGAGGTAAAAGGAGACTAAACTGCCACTAACCACAAAACAAAGATATCCTAAGAAAAGGAACATAGATCCTAAATATACCAACTTTGTCATCAGACCTTTATTTATAAGATTTGCCGAGAGGAGCCTCGCTCCGACAAGCCCTAATGCTAAGAGAGTAAAGAAGAAACCAGCCGCACCGCCAAAGCCCATCTTGTCGCTATAAAGACCTATATAATTACATATTATACCATATCCAAAAGCCATAACCACAAGCACAAACGCTTGTGGAAGTCCTTTTATGAGTATGAAACGGTCTAAGGAAACCACCTCTTTGGTATGAGGTATTAGCCTTTTTGGAGCTCTAATTTGGGATGCAACGAACAAGCCAATCAAAGAAGATGTAAGAGTAGCGATAAAAATAACAGAAAACGTAGATGAATTGTATAAAAATAGCCCCACCATAGGTCCTAACGCCATAGCTATATTCGAAGACATCCCAAAATAGCCGATACCCTCTCCACGCCTTTCGGAAGGCATTATATCTACCGCCAATGTGTTTCCAGAAACTGAGTTCATACCAAACGCCAAACCGTGAACCACACGTAAGATGATAAACAGAGTGAGGGTTGTTGCAATGAGATAGCCTGCAAATATAGTGGCAAAGGTAGAATAACAGATTATGTATAATGGCTTACGAGAAAAGCTATCTACCATATACCCAGAAAAAGGTCTTATCATAAGAGCCGACAGCGTATATAACGAAAGCACGACACCAGCCATAGACTCCGAAGAACCCAACTCTTTTATAACATAAAAAGGAAGGACTGGGACTAATAGATAAAAAGAAAAGAACATAAACAAGTTTGCCAAAAAGGCATATATAAAATCACGAGTCCATAGCTTTGGTCTCCTTATTTCTGTTGATCTATTATCCATAAATAAATTTAAATATTTCACAAAGATAATACAAACCAAGTTGCAATCAAACTTGTTTATATTTGGGCATTATTTTTGCGAAAGGATGTGAAAACAATTCATTTATGAAAAAGCTACTCATACTCCTAATCTCGCTATTTGCAATACAAGGTAATGCAATGGCTATCGACAAGAAAATCGACATCTCGAAAATGCCTCAAGCAGCACAGATGTTTTTAACAAAAGCCTTTCCTAATAATAAGGTGACATCAGCAATGATGGATGATCGTGATTATAAGGTAATGATGACAGATGGCACTTCTGTTGAATTTGACGCTAAGGGCGTATGGAAAGACATAGAATGCACCACAGGATCTGTTCCTATGAGCGTACTTCCACAAGCTATACAAAAAGAGCTAACAGCAAAACACAGCGGCATGACAGTGCATAAAGTAGAAAAAGATGACGATGGCGGTTATGACCTTAAATTATCGAACGGCAAAGAGTTGAAGTTCGATTCTAAATTAAAACCGTGCTGTAATTAGCAATAAACGAAAGGACGTATGACCAACACTCTGCGTCCTTTTTTAATGATAAATCAATGGACAAGAAGTCGCTAAAACCATATATCATGATCATCGTCGGCTATCTATTATGGTCGGTAGATTATTCCATGTATAAATACCTATTTAGTTCATTTATAGACCCATATGCCATGACAAGCATCACATTGGTCGTATGTGGAGTGGTATGTCTTATTTCAGTATTATTTAGCAAATGGGAAAAGATAGACAAAGGAGACTTATGGAAATTTGCAGTCGCCGGATTGCTTATGGGACTTATAAAAAAAGGACTTTTAATGCTCGGTATGAGCGACACTACCCCCATAGATGCCTCTATAATATCGAGTATAGGACCCGTAATGGTGCTTCTTATATCTGTAATCTTAAAAATAGACAAGATAACAACCCTAAAGACATTTGGCATAGCTTTAGGCTTAATTGGCACTTGCATAATAATATTTAACAGCGAAAAGGGAAGTGTAACAGCACCACATAGGATGGTGGGCAACATAATAGTATTTTTAAGCACACTAAGCACTTCTATATATCTTATTTGGGTAAAAGATTTAATGAAAAAATACCATTCTCTAACACTGATACGAGGGTTTTATATATTTGCCGCCATATTTGCCCTTCCTTTTGCAATATATTACGCTCCCAAAGTCGAATATCACCTTTTCACCACCGACGCATGGGCTATCTTCACATATGTGGTACTCATCCCAACACTAATTCCTAATCTTCTGTTTCTAAAAGCATTACGCACCGTAAAACCAACAGTAGTTAGCATATACGCATATATAATGCCTGTCGTGGCAACTATATTATCAATAATATTACGTCAAGATACCATGACAACAACGAAAGCAATCGCCTCTATAATTGTATTTATAGGAGTTTACTTAGTAATTAGGTCGTACCAAAAGTCGAAGGGCATAGTCCCACCGCACAACGCCATGAATTAGAAACGTTTAACACGTAAGTGGCAAGCAGGAAGAGTACCTTGACGTCTATAATAGTCTTGGTGTTCATCTAACTCAGCAATAAATTCGGATGCCGGAGTGAGCCTTGTTACCACGTCATAATCCTTTTTGCGAAGTGTTTTTATTAATTTACCTGCTATTTTCTTTTGTTGAGGGTTACAATAAAATATCTCGGAACGATATTCAACACCCTCATCTTCTCCTTGTCGATTAAGTTGCGTTGGGTCGTGGATCTCAAAAAATATCTTCGCAAGATCTTTATATGTCACAATTGTCGGATTGAAGACTACCTCTACAACTTCTGCATCTTCAATATCGTCGGTCTCCCCCATAAGTCCAGAGGTAGTATTAATGACACCTTTACATTGTTGCATAAAATATTCAACTCCCCAAAAACAGCCCCCTGCAAAATAAGCTCTTTCCATAGTAGCGGTACTCTTTTTTGCATATGACACAAAAGAGAGACTAACCAACAGTAATAAAACAACTATCTTTTTCATCGTTTTTTAATTTTGTTATTTTCAAAATCGTTTTTGTATCGTTATCTATCTTTGTAAGGTCTGAAGGACGTTCTCCCACAACCCACACTATTTCACTTTTCCCTTTCACAAGACACTCCGCAACCATCTGCCTATCACGTTCAAATATATTTTTCTTCGTGTCACTCATATAATCACCCACCTTTTTACGTCCTTTCATGCCAAAAGGCACGAAGCTATCGCCATCACGCCAAGTACGTATCGTAATAGGAAGAGTCAACTTATCATAGTCCAAAAGAGCCGTTTCAGTCCCCACATTCAGACTTTTAACATCAACACGAGACAGCTTCTCCACCAAAAAGGAAACTCCACCACCACGAGTTATCTCTATCAAAAACTCATCTCCTTGCAGATAACCCCTATTTGTATGGCTATTAAACCAACGTGCCGTATCGCTATTGTTATAACATCTAACTATATCGCTAACTGTGCTACTGTTAAATCCAAACTCCTTTAATAACTCATAAGTAACAAAATTAAGGCTTCCCTTGTCTATCTTAGAAAGGCTCACCACCAAAAGATCATCCTCTTTTCTAATCACCTCTTGACGCATCTTCTCTATTGCACTATCGATAAAAGAGACTGCCTCCGACACACGTTCCATATTTTCTGACATCACCGAGAGATATGTAGGTGCTATCTCTAATATTTTAGGAAGGATAAGATGACGTATTTTATTCCTTAAATATTTAATCGAATTATTTGAAGAGTCGTTACGATATTCGACACCCTCCCTTTGGGCATAAGCCTCAATCTCATAACGTGAGAGGAAAGATATAGGTCTAATTATATTATTTCGAGATATTGTGATGCCTGTTAATCCACGAACGCCACACCCACGAATAGAATTTATGAAAAAGGTCTCAACAGAATCGTTTATATTATGGGCAATAGCAATTTTGGTATATCCACCATCCTTCGCCAAACGATCGAACCACTCATAACGCAACGCACGAGCAGTCTCCTGCATCGATTTTCCACCGTCACGCATAGCACCCAACGTATCGAAACGCACAAAATGAAACTCTGTGCCACGCTCGGCAGCAATGCGACGCACCATCTCACTCTCACCATCCGCCTCCTCCCCACGAAGAGAGAAATTACAATGAGCAAGAGCAATATCGTAACCTCCCTTATAGAAAAGGTCGTACATAACCATAGAGTCTACCCCACCACTAACGGCAAGTAGTATCTTATCATTTTTAGTAGCTAAATGCCTTGTTGACAAATAGCTCTCAAAAGAATTTAACATTATCTAAATTATATTTATCTCCGGAGATATGAGAATACCAAATTTCTCTTTCACAGAATTTATTATGTCATTGGCAAGCATCAACACCTCTTTTGGAGAGGCACTCCCAAAATTCACCAACACAAGAGCTTGCTTTTCATAAACTCCGGCATCACCCCTACGAACACCCTTCCACCCCATTTGTTCGATCAACCAACCGGCAGGGATCTTAACACCTTTCTCGTCAGGATAAGAAGGCATCGTAGGATACTGAGTTTTCAGATCATTAGCTATATTTTCACTCACGATAGGATTTTTAAAGAAGCTTCCACCATTACCAATAACTTTATAATCAGGGAGTTTACTCTCTCTTATTTCTATTATCTTTTCTCGCAACTCATGAGCCGTAAAAGTTCCCACCTCACCAACAACAGAGGTTAGATTTCCATATTTCAGCACAGGGATAAAACTTTTTGACATACGGAAAAGAACGCTCAAAACAATCGCCTTGCCATGAAGTTCTTTTTTAAATACACTATCACGATAGCCGAACATACAATCTTCAGCATTTAAGGTAACAACTTCATCTTGGTCAAGCATATAGACCTCCACACTCTCGATAACATCTTTCGCTTCAACACCATAAGCACCTATATTTTGCACAGGAGCAGCACCCACAAGTCCTGGAATTATAGATAGGTTCTCCGCACCATAAAACCCATGATCAAGGGCGTAACACACAAAATCATCCCACACCACGCCAGCCTCCACTTTCACGAAAGCCTCATTATCATTTTCTCGTTCTACAGAAATAGCACACCCCACAGGATGGATTACAAGTCCTTGATAATTAGAACTAAAAAGAGTATTACTACCACCAGAAAGGAGATACCATTTTTCACTTTTTGCCGTTCTTAATATTTCTCGCAGCTGTTCTAAATTTTCAAATTCGGCATACTCGGATGCCTTCACATCAAAAGAAAATGTATTTAAGGTCTTTAAATTCTTATCTTTTATTATATTCATCTACACTCAATTTATCTTACACAAAGATATAACTTTTTTTTGTAATGGCTTAAATATTGCGTATCTTTGCACAAAGAACAGATAGGTCACAGGTCTGTTCTACTCTTTAAGGCTTGAGGTTGACAAAGGTGTATTAAAGCGGAGC
>JAVVUK010000024.1:0-10589 GCA_036653215.1 Rikenellaceae bacterium | reverse complement strand
GTACATCTGGTACGTGAGCATTTTTTCATCTGATGTCCAACGACGCAAGACGCAAAAGAGAACGATATTTTTCTGTTTAAAATTGATGTATTGGTAGGCGGACAAAGGGAAAAAAGCGGAGCGTACATCTGGTACGTGAGCATTTTTTCATCTGATGTCCAACGACGCAAGACGCAATTTTAAAAGAAAAAGGGGCTGACTGGTTTTGACAGCTTGTAGATAGTGACTGTAAGCATACCGAGCATTGTGTGGTGGCTCGTAAATATCAACGCTCAAAATTTCAAATGGCGATAATAGCTATAGACTTGCTGCTTAATTTTCAAAGAAGATTAGCTTAATCCGATGACCCAAGGGGTCGTTAGACGAGTACCTTACCCTGAGCCCCTCCTTTCGGCTCTCGGTTACAGGTATCATAAAGAGGGGATAGCTTGTGAGATGTCTATAACCACGAGCGAAATTTATAGGCTAAGGAGTTGTCTTAGGGGTGCCTTCCCCCGATCGGCTCACAAAAATCAATCGTAGGCTAAGTATGTAGAAAGCTTTCATATTCCTTGTTTGGACGAGGGTTCGACTCCCTCCAGCTCCACAAAAACAGAGATAACACACTGATAATAAGCGTGTTATCTCTGTTTTTATTATATATAAGGGACTATTAGGCTTGATTTACGTTTCGTGTAGCGACTAATTGCTGAATATAACTTGATGGTGTTACTCCAGTCTGTTGACGGAAATATCGAATAGCTGTCGCTTTTGATCTAAACCCAACATCATAAAAAGTATCATGAATGCCTTTTATTTTTTCATGCTCGATGATGTAAATAAACTCTTTTACTCTACAAGTATTTATTAAGCCATAAAATCCATCATATCCGGCATCTTTAATTACCTTAGAAAGGGTTGTACGATTAGTGCCAAGCATTGTTGCTAAATCTGTGATTGTTATATCCGGATCTCGCCATAGTGGCTTTTCATGTAACAGGGATAATAGCCTTTTATGCAAAGGAGATTTATCAGCATGGATTTTAGCATTAATATTAGCATCATCATGCTCAATACTCTCCCCAACATTGAGCGATATACGAGTATATAACTCTTGATAAGTCATTATGAGGCAAAAGACAACACAATAAGCATTTAGTATAATATTTGACATCACCGTACCCGTAAATAGCCATATTATGTAGAAGAACATAATACCTAACATTCCTAAGATGTACTTGCGGATCCAATTTAGATTTACACAACTTCTGGTATTTCTGTAAGGGAGATAAAAAACAAAAAGGATCACGATGAGCATATATATTATAAATACAAATCTAATCCATACATTATATTCTCCTATATACTGCAATATCTCATTAAAAGAGTGTAATTCTCTAAATTCTATTTTAAATAGCCAAATAATAACATTTATAATAAGATATGGGATAAATATTAAGATAATATTTATTATAGATTTTCTACCGGGATAAATCACATAAGTCGGATATAGAGACATAATAAAGATGTCAAGCACAACAATATTTAAACTTATTATTGAGAACACTTGGTTTATCGTAAATGTAACACTATCATAATGATAAACGACACTTGCAAGCACCATCACTCCCCAAGTAGCATAGCAAAATGCCAATATCACTCTTGACTTATCACTATCTTTTCTTCTGGCAAATAATAATAAAGCACACAACAACGAGGCAAATGCGTTGAGATGAAGCACCATATTTAATAATATATTATAATCCATAGTATTTCTTCAGTTTATTGGGATAGCCGTTCTATAAAAGTCATATCGCAGCGGCATACAGACAAAGTTAAAAAAAGTTCTCAATATGATAATAACTATTTTTGTCATATTCATATGTAGTTATTGTTCTAATGATAATATATTGTTGTATGAGAACCTATAATGGCGACGATTGTGAAATCTGAACCTAAATATTCACACTATGATAATTACATTTTAGCATAGTACACTACTTTTGTATATATACATATATACTATAACGACATAATTAATATCTCACTTAAGACTCATTTAATAATTATGTCTGATATAGTCGATGACAAACATATATCATAAATTTTAAGATGATGAGGAATAAATGGGCTGTTATAGCAATAATAATTATGATACTATTTGCTATAATTTTAGGAATTATATTTTTACCTATTAGTTATACTATAACTGCATTAATTGCTTTTTTTATAGGTCTATGGGTAAGCAGCATTTTAAAAACAAATGATGATGTTTACAAAAACAACTATAACTGAATGTAAAATTTAGACAGGCATCTCCGGTTCTCGATCGGTATTTGTTATTACATCTATGGTCAAGGTCAGCGGAGCCACGAAAGGCTCATTTCTATATATGCAACTATCGAGTGAACAATGTGAACAGAAACTCTCTTTACACGAATCCATATGTGTGAGTAAGATTATTCGAGGATGATAGGATGTAATTACGGCTTCAAGTTTATCACATGAGTCGTGTCCTTGAGCAATGGTATAAAACCATGGCAGAGTGAGGTCACAATCGACAAAATAGTAACTTCCCGATTTTATGATACGCATATTATGAATGTCAATCCACTCCTTTTCTCGCTTTTCAACAATAAATTCGAGCATCTCTTCCAATATCTGATTATCGGCCTTATCCATCAAGTTACCCGTTGTCTTACGTAATATACCAATCCCTGTGATAAGGATTATAGAGCCAAAGATAAGAGCAAGAGCACTATCTATCCATGTTATGTTAGTAAAATAAAGGATTAGCAATCCTATAACAAGACCTATTGTAGAATAGGTATCCGACTGAAGATGCTTTCCTCCGGCAACAAGAGCCATAGATTTATATTTCTTGCCTACACGTATACTATATACACCCATGATGTAGTTTAACAATCCAGCAACAGCTATAACGACGATACCTATATCTAACTTCTCTATTGTCGCAGGGTTAAAAAGACGCATAACACCTTCATAGATTATTATCCCTCCAGCCACCATTATAAGAATGCCCTCCAAAGAGGCGGATATAAGCTCTGCCTTGCCGTGTCCATATGGATGTCCTTTGTCTTTAGGTTTAGCAGCGTAATAGAGACTATACAGGCTCACAAGCCCAGCGATGACGTTGACTATACTTTCCATAGCATCGGTCAAGATACCAACAGAATTGGTTAAGAAAAAGGCAATAAACTTACCGCATAAAATCAGAAAACCGATTATGACAATAACCCTTTGTACCTTTTGTTTTAATATATCTTCGTTCATCGTTATTGATTATTTATCTTACCTCCCACAAAGATAGAAAAATATAGTTTATCTATTACTGTAAGCCATAAAAAAAGCAGAGACCACGAAAAATCGTGATCTCTGCTTGATTATTGTTATAATATAAATATTATTTTATAGCTGTGTTTGAGTTTGTTTCTTTAACAGGAATAGGGAAATAAAGATTTTTTGACGGATCGAATTTTCTAACGATTGTTGTTTTATCTTCACTCATTATATCAAGATTACTTAATTTACCCCAACGACGTAAGTCGAAGAAACGAGAGTTTTCCAAAGTAAATTCCATGATACGTTCGTGCTCAATAGCCTTCATAGCATCTTTTTCTGTTGTAGCAGGCATTCCACCGTGAACAGATCTGATATTATCTACAATAGCGATTGCTTCTGCGCCCCTACCTGTTTGTGCTAAAGCCTCAGCTTTAAGAAGAAGAACGTTAGCATAACGCATAAGAGGAACATTAGTACCTAAGATATCCATATCAAGTTCCGCTCTTGTTGATGGAAGATATTTGCGGAAAGATGAAACAGGAGTACGTTTTTCTTCTTTAAAAACCTTATCAAAAGTATCATTTTTACCTTTGGTATAAGGGAATGTTGCAGGGTCGTTATAATAGTCACAAGAGAATAAGATTGTCGCATAAGCACGTTTGTCATATTCTGCACCATTTTTCTCTTTTGTTAACTGATCGTAAGCAAATTGTGATGGACGTATCTCATCCCAACCTCCAAGAGGTGCTGTACGTAACCATTGGTGGTGACGAGTAATAACCCAAAATTTGTTGTCTGTACTTGCGCTAAATTGACGTTCAAAAATAGATTCAGAGCTATTTTCACCAGTACCGTCAAACATAGATATGAAATCTGGATTTAGAGATACTCCTGTCACTTTGTCTAATGCTGTGATAGCTTCAGCTAAAGTAGTTGCGTTTGGAGAAGCGACATAGTCACCAGTCTCTGTTTCATAAGCTTTATTTACAAGAGCAAAGCCAAGATAAGCATAAGCTGCATTCTTTGTAACACGACCAGCTTGTGAAGCAGGTTGGGCATCAAGAAGGCCATCAGCACAATCGTTAAGTTCATCAATGATAAACTTCCATGATTCGGCACGAGTAGCAAGATTCTTATCTATATTAGATGCAACTGTAGGTACATCTCTAATGATTATTTGTCTCCAGTTCATTTGAAGAACAAGGTGGTAATAAGCTCTAAGGAAACGAGCTTCTGAAATAATGTTTTTTCTTACACCTTCATCAATTTTACCTTCAGGAACACGCTTTGTACCTGCGATAGTTTGGTTTGCACAAAGGATACCTAAATAAGCACGTTCCCAATAAGAACCTGTTTGAGTATTGGCATTGGTATTTGTAAGGTTGAAGAGTTGTTGCCAGTCAATATAGTTTGCAACATCACTACCTGTCTCTACAAGGTCTGTATGAAATTCCTCAACAGGAAATTTCACCTCAGAATACGCCCATGAATCTGGACCATCAACTTGAGCATAAGCATAAGCTAAAGATGATAATGCATCTTTTTCGTCACGATAGAACTTATCCTCCGTTAATTGGTCAGGCGATTTTAGGTCTAACATGTCCGCACATCCAGCTGTTGTAAGCAACAAAGCTAATGCTAAGAACGAATATATTATTTTTTTCATCACTTTCTATTTTTAATTATTATTAGAATGATATCTGAACACCAAAGATATATGACTTAGTAAATGGATATATCAAGTTGTCCACACCTGTAGATAAGATACCATATCTAGGATCACTACTTGTAACACCAAATTCAGGATCTATACCAGAGTAATTTGTCCAAGTCCATAGGTTTTCTGCTGACACGTAAAATCTAACTCTGTCGATATATGCCTTTTTAGTCATTCTTGAAGGCAATGTATAACCTATTTGAACTTGACGAAGACGTATAAAATTACCATTTTCAAGGAAACGATCACTCTCTAAAGTGTTACCATTAGGGTCAGCAAGGACCGCACGTGGCATTGAAGAACCTGGATTTTCAGGAGTCCAAGCATTAAGAGTAGAGGCGAACATATTTGAAGTAGATTCCATACCTTCGTATAAGTATCTGTTACCATTGTATAACTTATGTCCCCAACCTGAACCTAATAAAGCACTAAAGTCAATACCTTTCCAACCGAAACCTAATGATAGAGAAACTTCAGCTTTAGGAATACCAGAACCCATAGATTCTTTATCGTTAGCATCTATCTTACCATCATTGTTAACATCAACAAATTTCAAGTCACCAGCTTTAGCTTTAGGTTGAATAGGTTTTTCTTGTGTTTTACCTTGCTCGTCTACCCATGTATATTTATAGTTTGCTGCTTCAGCATTAGTTTGGAAGATACCATCTGTTTTATATAAGAAATATTCACCTATAGAACCTCCTTCACGTGTAGCATTAGGGAAGTGAGCATCACCATATTTAAGACCTTTACCTACTAAAGTTTGGTCTGGACTAGATAGTTTCAACACTTTATTTTTAGTAGTAGAAACGATCAAGCCAATATTGTAATCCCAATCTCCACGAGTTTCAGCCCAACGAGCTTCAAATTCGATACCTCTATTACGTATTGTACCAACGTTCATAATAGGAGAGTTAACAGCTGATGAAGGTGGAACTTCTTTTGTAATAAGCAAGTTCTTAGTAGTAGTTTGATACCAGTTGAACGAACCTGTCAAACGACTTTTGAAGAAAGCATAGTCAATACCAGCATTTATAGATTCTGTTGTTTCCCATTTAAGGTCACCGTTTTCAACATTAGGAGCAAACATCCCTATCCAAGGATTACCACCTTGTACATAAGCACCCCACATATTTGAACTTGTGTACATAAGAGTTTCATAAGAATAAGGACTAAGAGCAGCCTCATTACCTATTTGACCATAAGAAGCACGTATTTTCAAATCATCAACCGCTGTGTTTTTAGGGAAGAAGTTTTCTTGTGTAATTCTCCAACCCACTGCAACTGAAGGGAACGTACCCCAACGATTGTTTTTACCGAAGTAAGAAGAAGCATCACGACGTATTGTTGCTTGTACAAGGTATTTGTTATCATAGTTGTAGTTTACACGACCAAAATATGATAAACGATTATACTCATTATAGTATCCACTTGCACTATATGTACCACCTTCACCTGCGTTAATAGTAGGGAATGATGTATCAGCAAAACCTGCAGGAACTGTTTCTGTTGTAAGGTTACCGTCTTTTACACCATATATAGTTGTTTTACCTGTAACGTCTGCATATACTTCATTATAATCACTCATATCAGCTTGCATACCTAACATGATGTTAAGAGAGTGCTTGTTGAATTTTTTGTCAAAAGTAAGAGCGTTTGTAACAACTTGCTTCATATTTTGTGTACGATAGTCGCTATTTGAAGCATATAGGTTAGGTTGTTGAGAGTTACTTACGTAAGGGGCACCATGTGTTGTACCACGATAGTTTGTAGAAGAAAAAGAGTAACCAGAACGTAAAGACAACCAATCTGTAAAGTTGATTGTAATAGATGCTTGAGCTGTTACACGTTGTGTTTTACGGTCGTCAGTTCTATTTTCATGGTCAGCAATAGGGTTATTCACACCACCAACACCATAATCACTTGTAAGACCATATTTTGTAGTAGGGTCTTTAACGAAATCAGGGTCTGCATATACAGATACAAGTGGAGCAATCATATATAAGTCCTTAATATTATATGTAGGGACAGAACGATCGCTTCCCATATATGACATCTTAGCATCAAATACGAAACAGTTTTTTGTTAACTGAGCCTTTACATAAGCATCTTTACGATTGTAACGGTTACCAATAGCAACCCCCATATCGTCTGTGTAGTTAGCACCTGCTGCTACGTTAATATTTTCGGTACCACCAGATACGTTGATACTGTAGTTTTGAGAGAAACCTGTACGGAATATCTCATCTTGCCAATCTGTATTGTATTTAGCTGGTTCTGTTGCATATTTAGGTGCTTTTTTACCAGCATTTTCATAAACAGATTTTTGTACAGTTTGGAAACCTTTAGAGTCAAGAAGGTCAAATTGGTTTGCAATTTGGTTTGCTGAAACATAAGCGTTGAACTCAATTTTCACAGCACCTTTTTTACCAGATTTTGTAGTTACGATAACAACACCATTCGCAGCCTCAGAACCGTAGATTGCAGATGCAGCACCGTCCTTAAGGATTTGAAGAGACTCAATATCAGATGGGCTGACACTTGAGATGTTACCAGGGAAACCGTCGATAATGTAAAGAGGCTCACTGTTACCGAATGTACTTACACCACGGATTTTAACAGCGACTCCACTACCGGCAAGACCACTTGTTTTTTGGATATTAACACCCGATACACGACCTTGAAGAGCCGCCATTGGGTCTGAGGTTGCAACTGTCTTAAGTTCATCAACGTCAACTGAAGTGATGGCTGCGGTAACGTCTGCTCTACGCATTCTACCATAACCAACGACAACGACGTCTCCAAGTTTTGAAGCATTTGC
This sequence comes from Rikenellaceae bacterium, assembly GCA_036653215.1. GTDB lineage: Bacteria > Bacteroidota > Bacteroidia > Bacteroidales > Rikenellaceae > JADFUS01. Next base: position 2,769 of record JAVVUK010000024.1, on the reverse strand, counting down.
TACCATTTTTACTGATAAGTTAGATTGACCTGAAATAGTGATTTCATTGTCAAGGTAACCGATAAAAGAGAATGCTAGGACATCTCCTTTCTTAACAGAGAGTTCAAAAGAGCCGTCTGCTCCTGAGATTGTTCCCTCACCTGTCGTACCCTTGATGATTGTAGTTCCCGCAAGCGGAGCACCATTATCATCGTTAACTACACCTTTAAGAGTGTAGCTCTGAGCAAATGTCAGAGAAGGGATAAGCACGGCAAGTACCATGAAGGCAAATTTGCGTACTTTGTGTAAAGCTGTAATTCCCATAACAATTTTTTTTTGGTTAATACTTTAGGTTTGTTTAAATTAATTTATTTCTTTTTAATTTTTACAAAAATACGTTTACTATCTGTAATTACAAAATTTTTATTTACTTTTAGTGTGTCCTCTCTCCTTTCAAGAGCTTTTAAATGAATAAATAAAAGCAATTACAGGTATAGATATACGATATATTGTAAGTTAAATGATGAAATTTACTTTGTTTCTAATAATAAAACTACCATATTGCATGATTATTGCTTAACGATTATATTTTTTTAAAAAAATCACTTTTAAATTGATCTCCCAATGGTATTTTGTCTCCATTATCAATAATAATCACGCTATTATTATAAGAACTGACCTTTTTTATGTTTATTGTGTAAGACCTATGCACACGCACAAATCCATAACACTCTAAAGAAGAAGTTATTGACTTCATGGTAGATTTTACTACAATGGCTTTATCTTCAGTATGTAGCTTAACATAATCTTTGAGTCCCTCTACATACATAATGCTTGAAATAAGGATGTTACGACTTGCGTAATCGGCTTTGACGGTAAGGAAATCATCTTTCACATTTTCCTTTTCCAAAGATATAAGATGTATAGCATGGGACACCGCACGTGAGAAGCGATCGAAAGAAAAAGGCTTTAAGAGATAATCGACAGCACGCAACTCAAAGCCATCAATAGCAAAATTTTGATATGCGGTAGTGAAGATTACTTTTACTGAAGGGGGCAAAAGACGAGCAAGCTCGATGCCATTTAGGTGTGGGATGTTGATATCTAAAAAGAGAATGTCAATATTGTTCTCTTTTAAAAATTGTAAACCTTGAACACTATCATTAAAGGTAGCGACAAGTTCTATTGAAGGCGTCTTACTACAAAAATGCTCTACAACAGATAAAGCCAAAGGTTCATCATCAATTGCCAAACATCGCATATGATATATTATTTATAGGTATCTGCAAAGATACAAAAAATATATCATCGTGTTCTTTTGTAGTTAATAAATATTTGTCATGATATATAAGTTCTAATCGTCGTTTTATATTGGCAATACCTATGCCGCTACTTACACTCTCCTTACGAGGGCAGACAATTCTATTTTGGACTTCGAAGAAAAGAGTATTTTCTTTTATGGCAATAGATATATCTATAAACGAGTCGTGCACATTATCGGATCCGTATTTGAAGGCATTTTCAATAAATGGAATAAGAATTAAAGGAGGTAACGACCGATTGTCGACATCTCCATTATATACAAAGGTTACTTTTGTTGCTGAGGTACATTTTAGTTTTTGAAGCGATAAATAATCGTTAATCATATCTAACTCTTTAGAAAGAGAGACAGTAGTCTTGTCTGTTTCATAAAGCATATAACGCAATATAGCTGACAACTTTAAAACAGCGTCTCCAGCATCTGGAGATGTAGAAATGATAAGCGAATAGATAGAGTTGAGCGCATTAAAAAGAAAATGAGGGTTTATCTGTTGTTTAAGGTATGAAAGTTCAGACTCCGTTTGCCTTTGTCGAGCCTCTTCCGCCGCCCTTTGATATTCCTGCCACTTACGCAACATGGTGATCCCCAAAGCCACCACAAACACGAAAAACAGAGTGTATGAAGTGTGGCTACTATGAGGGGCGAATATATTTATAGAGTTACGATGTGACTCCACCTCCACAAGTCTTCTTTCGAGACTCTGCACTCTATGCTCTGCCCTATCTGCAGAAATGGCATGGTCATTTGAAACCTCTATAATTCGCTCTTTCAAAAAGCCCTTATATATATCTGTCTTTTCTCTATTAATGATAAAAAAAGAGCCTAAGAAAAGGATTATAAGGGTAAACGGGAAAGCGACATATCTCTTTTTAAAAAGGGTCTTTGGAATTATCAACAGATAGCAGAGATAAAAGAAAACCACATATACACACCATATAGGCATATTATCTTGAAAAAAAGCACTACGTTGCTCTTGGTCGAACTCCACAAAATTTATGTTTGTGACAATAGCGATGAAGAGCGCCACTCCCCACGAGAGGATATGTGGCAATATGATCTTTAACTTTTTCATACTATACAACTACATTGAGAACTGTGGACGACCATGACCGCCACGTCCTCCATCTTCTGAATTCATGGATGGCATACGTCCTCCTTTCATTGTGTTAAACTTCCACCTCAAAGATATAGCAAAATATCGTTGTAAAATATTGGAAGTTGTGTTATCTATACTTATATCACCTACATTTTGAAATACTGCTTTATTTTGAGCCAACATATCAAATCCAGTAGCTCGAACTTCAAATTGGTCGTTAAAGAACTTCTTACCTATGGCTGCGTTGAGTTGATTTTGAGTATTTGTAAGTCCATGACTATCGGCATAGTAGTTATATTTAAAGGTGTAGTCTATGTTAACAAAAAAACCCTTATAGAAGATGTAGTTTAGCTGAGCCCCAGCATACTCAGAG
>JAVVUK010000023.1:0-20394 GCA_036653215.1 Rikenellaceae bacterium | reverse complement strand
CTTTTTGCAAATTTGGAATTATCGGAACATCAAATAAAAGTAACATCACGTATATTCACAGAGATCACAAATAGACTTCAATATCTTAAAGATGTAGGACTTGGCTATTTAACCCTCAATCGATTGTCTTCAACGCTTTCGGGAGGAGAGAGCCAACGTATAAATTTGGCTAAGATGTTAGGAAGTTCACTTGTAGGGTCTCTTTATATCCTCGACGAGCCGAGCATAGGTCTTCATAGTCGTGACACAGAACGTCTAATATCAGTCCTTAAGCAACTTCGAGATATTGGTAATACTGTTATCGTAGTTGAGCACGATGAGGCTATTATGAGAGCTGCTGATCACATAATAGATATTGGTCCTAAGGCTGGTATTTATGGTGGTGAGGTCGTCTTTCAAGGTGATCATAAAAAGCTTCTTAAAGAGAAAAAAAGCCTTACGGCGCAATATCTATTAGGAATACGCAAGATAGAGAGAGAGGGTAAGCCACGTCATTGGAATAACTATATCGAGATTGTTGGGGCACGAGAAAATAATCTTAAAAACATAGATGTAAAATTTCCTCTTGGTATTATGACTTGTGTTACAGGGGTTTCCGGAAGTGGAAAATCTTCCTTAGTGAGAGATGTCCTCTATGAAGCGTTGCGTCGTCACTATATAGAAGTTGGTGGGCAAACCCAGAAATATACCGAACTTAGAGGCGATATGAAGTTGCTTGAGGGTGTGGAGATGATAGATCAAAATCCGATTGGACAGTCATCACGTTCCAATCCGGCGACATATATAAAAGTGTACGATGATATACGAAAACTCTTTGCCTCGCTTCCTCTTTCTAAGAATATGAATTTTACACATTCGTCTTTCTCTTTTAACATAGCCGGAGGTCGATGTCCTGAATGTCAAGGAGATGGAACGATAAGGGTCGAGATGCAATTTATGGCCGATATTGTAATGGAATGTGAGAAGTGTCACGGCAGGCGGTTTATGGACGATATCTTGGAGGTGAAGTATCGAGATAAAAATATAGCCGATATTTTAGATATGTCGACCCTTGAGGCGATAGATTTTTTTAGTGAGGTAAATAATGCCATAAACACAAAAATAGTATCTAAACTTAAGGCTCTTGACGATGTAGGATTAGGTTACATAAAGTTGGGACAGTCGTCTTCTACACTCTCTGGAGGAGAGAGCCAACGTGTCAAATTAGCCTCTTTTCTACTTAAGGAAGACAGTCGTAAACCGACGATCTTTATCTTTGATGAGCCTACTACTGGGCTTCACTTTTATGATGTTGAGAAACTCTTAAAATCTATGAATTCTCTTGTAAACAAGGGAAACACCGTTATAATAGTAGAACATAACATGGATGTTATAAAATGTAGCGATTGGATTATCGACTTAGGCTTAGAGGGTGGTAATAAAGGAGGTGAGGTTGTTTTTGAAGGTACTCCCGACAACCTTAAAAAGTCAAAGATCGGATATACTTCTAAATACTTATGAAAAAGTTTGGAGAGTATAAAATAAACATTTAGCTTTACACTCTGAATAATTTATGTAAAAAATAAATAGTGCTAAGCACTAAATAAACTAATATAATTAAAAACAACTGTTGTTATGGAAGAAATAATAGAAAAAGTTGTAGACGATGTAGTAATTCGTTTTACCGGAGATTCGGGAGACGGAATGCAAATGACAGGAACACTTTTTACAGAGACATCTGCCTATATAGGTAATGGCGTATCTACATTCCCAGATTATCCAGCTGAAATACGTGCCCCACAAGGTACTGTTGCAGGGGTGTCAGGCTTTCAAGTACACTTTGGTAGCTCTCCAATAAAAACACCGGGAGACTATTGCGATATTCTTGTTGCTATGAATCCGGCAGCTCTTATATCAAACTGTAAATGGCTTAAGCCTGTTGCTACCATTATTGTCAATAATGATGCGTTTACAGAGAAAAATATTGAGAAAGCTGGTTTTAAGACCCTTGATCCTTTTACAGAACTTGGTCTTACAAACTATAACATAATTTATGCTCCAGTAACATCTATGACTATGGAGGCTGTTAAAGAAACAGGTCTCGATGTTAAAAATGCTGTTAAGTGTAAAAATATGTTTGCCCTTGGTATCTGTTTCTTCATGTGTGATCGTCCTTTAAATCATACAGAAGCATTTATAGATAAAAAATTTGGTGCTAAAAAACCAGATGTTGCTATGGCGAATAAGTTGACCTTAAAGGCTGGCTATAACTATGCGGCAAACACTCACTCATTGGGTAACATCTATAAAGTAGCTCCTGCAAAACAGGAAAAAGGGAAATACCGTAGCATCACAGGTAACCAAGCAACTGCATGGGGACTTATTGCTGCAAGTGAGAAAAGTGGTGTTCCTCTTTTCTGTGGTTCATATCCTATCACTCCTGCAACCGCTATCCTTGAGGAACTGGCAAAACATAAAAGTCTTGGTGTAAAAACTCTTCAAGCAGAAGATGAAATCGCAGGTATTTGTACAACAATTGGAGCCTCTTATGCAGGTAACTTTGCTGTTACTTCTACTTCAGGTCCTGGTCTGTCTCTTAAGTCTGAGGCTATTGGTCTTGCCGTAATGGCGGAACTCCCTATTGTTATTGTCGATGTTCAACGTGGTGGTCCTTCAACAGGTCTTCCTACAAAAACAGAACAGTCAGACCTTAACCAAGCTTTATATGGACGTAACGGTGAATGTCCTCTTATCGTTATTGCTGCTACATCTCCATCAAATTGCTTTAGCACTGCTTTCATGGCAGGTAAACTTGCGATGGAGCATATGACACCAGTCATTCTTCTAAGTGACGGATTTATTGCCAATGGCTCAGAGCCTTGGAAGATCCCTTCAATGAAAGATTTCCCTGCTATAAATCCTCCTTTTGCTGCTCCAATACCTGAAGGTGAGAAGTTCATCCCTTTTAAACGTGATGATGTACGTCTTGCTCGTTCATGGGCTAAGCCAGGCACAGAAGGTCTTGAACACCGTATCGGAGGTCTTGAGAAACACTATACTACAAGTGCGCTTTCTCATGAAGCTAAGAACCACCAAAAGATGACAGATGTTCGTGCTGCAAAAGTTGCAAAAGTTGCCGACTTCATTCCAGAACAAACAGTTATAGGCTCACAAAAGGGCGGTAAAGTCCTTGTTGTTGGTTGGGGTGGTACTTATGGGCACCTTATTACTGCTGTTGAAGAGCTTCGCAAAGAGGGTAAGGACGTTTCTTTATGCCATTTCTCAAACATTTGTCCTCTTCCAAAAAACACAGCTGAGATATTTAGTAAGTTTGAGAAGATAGTAGTTTGTGAGCTTAATATGGGGCAATTTGCAAATTACCTAAGAACTCAACATCAACAATTTAATTATCATCAGTTCAATAAAGTAGAGGGGCAGCCATTTACTATCATCGAATTAAAGGATTGTTTCACTAAATTATTAGAGAAGTAATATTATGGAAAATAGTCAATTAAACTATACAAATAAAACATTCAAGAGTGACCAAGAGGTAAAATGGTGTCCTGGTTGTGGTGACCATGCTATCCTCAATGCTGTACAAAAAGCACTTCCTCTTGTTGCTAATGAGCTTAACTATAAAAAAGAACGTTTCACTTTTATTTCAGGTATCGGTTGTTCGTCACGTTTCCCATACTATATGAATACTTTTGGTTTCCATAGTATTCACGGTAGGGCTGCTGCTATTGCAACAGGTGTTAAATCGGCGAACCCACGCCTTTCTGTTTGGCAAATATCTGGTGATGGCGATGCTCTCGCTATTGGTGGTAACCACTTTATACACGCTGTACGTCGTAATATAGACATCAACATGATGCTCTTTAATAACGAGATATATGGTCTTACAAAGGGACAATATTCGCCAACATCAAAGCTCGGTAAAATAACAAAGACATCTCCTTACGGAACTATCGAACACCCATTTAGTCCAGGTGAGTTGGTTATAGGTGCCAGAGGTACTTTCTTTGCTCGTACAATTGATGTAGACGTTGAATTAACACAAAAATGTCTTGTTGCTTCTGCAAAACATGATGGTTTTGCTGTGACTGAGATTATGCAAAATTGTGTTATCTTTAATGATGGGACTCACTCTGTATTTACAGATAGAGAAGTAAAAGCTGATAAAACAATAGTCCTTGAACACGGAAAACCAATGATCTTTGGTAAAGATAGAAATAAAGGTATTGTGCTTAAAGGCTTGAGTCTTAAAGTTGTTACTATTGGTGAAGATGGTTGGGACGAGGATGATATTCTTGTTCATAATGCTGAGGAGGAAAATCCAGGTGTTCACATGATGCTTGTCAACATGAAAGCTCCTGAGTTCCCTGTTGCTCTTGGTGTTATTCGCCGTGTCAAAGATGCTACATATGATCATAATATGGAAGCTCAGATTGAAAGTGTAAAAGAAAAGTCTAAGATTAAAAACATGGACGATCTTTTAAACAGCGGAGATACTTGGAATATAGAATAACGCATACATACTTATAAACGATAAAAAACGAGATGCCTCAAACATCTCGTTTTTATCATAGAAATATATATAATGGTACTAAATATACTGTTGGTTATAGTTGCCTATCTATTAGGTTCTATTCCAAGTGCCGTATGGATAGGTAAGAAATATTATGGTGTTGACGTTCGTGAACACGGTAGTAAAAATGCAGGGGCTACAAATACATTAAGGGTACTTGGCAAAAAAGCAGCACTTCCTGTGTTTTTGGTAGATTTCTTTAAAGGTTTTGTTGCCGTCGAGTTGGGTTTTTTTAGTACATACTATTTTGATGGTAATACAGAAGCATTATTCTACTATAAACTTGCGCTTTCTGTGGCTGTGGTCGTTGGTCATATGTTACCTGTTTTTGCAGGATTTAAAGGTGGTAAGGGAGTTGCAACAACTGCTGGTCTTATGTTAGCTCTTCAGCCCTTTCCTCTTTTGTTGTCCCTTGTGACTTTTGTTATAGTGTTTATAATTACACGATATGTGTCTTTAAGCTCAATTATAGGAGCGGCATTTTTTCCTATTTATATAGCTTTTGTCTTTCATGGTGCAACAAATGAGATTGTCTTTGGTGCTGTGGTTGCCATTTTACTTATCTTTACACACCGTAAAAATATAAAAAGGCTTGCTCATGGTACAGAATCTAAAACTACATTTAAGTCACATCAATAATTTATAGCAACATTTTATCGAGCCATAACGTTAGTTCCTAAAAATAGATACGTTTCTTAAAAATTAAAATAATGGCAAATCCTAAAAGAGAAAAACTCACTACTGAGAAAGATATTGCAGTAGAAGTTGTTAAGATATTAAGAGGTTCTCCTATGCGTTCATTTAGTCATAGTGCTATTGTGCGTACCATAGGACCAAAATTGAGTAACAAATATTATCATCTTGTTGCTATTGTGCTAAATACCCTTGTAGATAACAAAACCATATTTCTTAATGGTAATGAATATTCTTTTAACTTAGATAAACTTAAGAAATTTACAGGAGAGCTTGTTTCTATTATTCCTGCTGGTGGATTTGTGAAGGTAGAAGGGTTTGAAGACGATGTTATAGTTGGCATAGACGACCTTTCGAATGCTCTTCTTGGAGATATTGTCGAGGTGGCTACATATCCATCACGTAAAAAAGGACGTTTAGAGGGTATTGTTACCAACATCATAAAAAAGAGCGATAAGAAATATATAGGTACCATTGAAATCAGCAAAAATTTTGCCTTTGTTATAGCCGATAAAAAGAGTATGCCCTATGATATTTTCGTCCCATTGAAAGAGATTGGCGATGCGAAAGATGGAGATAGGGTATCTGTGGTTATAGAAAGTTTCCCTAAAGGAAGCCGTAACCCTGTTGGTGCTGTTTCTAAAGTGCTTGGAAAACCAGGCGATAACGATACGGAGATAAATGCCATAATGGAGGAATTCTCGTTACCTTATGAATTCCCAAAAGAAGTATTAGATTTTGCAGAATCTATCCCTGATATTATAACAGATAAGGAAAGGGGAAATCGTCGTGACTGTCGTGATATAACGACCTTTACTATCGACCCTGCCGATGCAAAAGACTTTGACGATGCTCTTTCAATCCGTAAACTCGACAATGGATTTTGGGAAGTAGGCGTTCATATAGCTGATGTTACACACTATGTCCGTGAAGGAAGTGTCCTTGACGATGAAGCTCTGCTTCGTGCCACATCTGTCTATCTTGTAGATAGGGTAGTGCCTATGCTTCCAGAAAGACTTTCAAATGGAATATGTTCTTTGCGTCCTGACGAGGAGAAACTCTGCTTTTCTTGTATCTTAGAGATGGATGATAAGGCTAAGGTTCATTCAAAATGGTTTGGACGTACGGTTATAAAGTCTAATTGCCGTTACGCCTATGAGGAAGCTCAAAAAGTTATCGAGGGTGGTGAAGATAAATATGCTGCCGAGATACTAAAGTTAGACGAGCTTGCTAAAATATTGCGTGCTGAACGTTACGAAAACGGATCTATCGCCTTTGAGCGTGATGAAGTGAAGTTTGTCCTTGAAGAAGGCACAGGTAAGCCTCTTGGAGTTTACTTTAAAGAGATGAAAGACTCAAATCACCTTATCGAAGAGTTTATGCTTCTTGCAAATAGAAGCGTGGCAGAATATGTAGCACAAAAGAATAAAACCTTTGTCTATCGTGTTCACGATAAGCCTAAAGAAGATAAATTTAGAGAATTTACCTCTTTTATTACTCGTTTTGGATATGTCATGAAGGCAAAAGATAATCGTGATATCTCGAAAGAGATGAATGTCCTTCTTGCAGATATAAAGGGTAAGACGATGGAGACACTCCTTACTACGCTTGCTATACGTACTATGGCAAAGGCTGTTTATACAACAGATAATATAGGTCACTACGGTCTTGCTTTTGACTATTACACACACTTCACCTCTCCGATACGTCGTTATCCTGATATGATGGTGCATAGGTTGCTTCAACGTTATTTGTCTAATGGGGCAAGTGCTCCTAAGGTGGAGTATGAAGAGCTATGTGAGCATTCTTCAGAACGAGAGATTGTTGCTGCTGAGGCGGAAAGGGCTTCTGACAAATACAAAATGGCTGAATATCTTAAAGATCGTATAGGAGAAGAGTTTGATGGCTATATATCTGGGGTTTCAGAGTGGGGTATATATGTAGAACTTGCCGAGACACGCATTGAAGGCATGGTCCCTGTTCGTGAGATGAAAGACGATTTTTATACCTTCGACAAAGATGGTTATCGTTATGTAGGCAATAGAAGTGGACGTATCCTACTACTTGGTGATAAGGTGAAGATAAAGGTAATAAGGGTAGACATGATACGTAAGTTAATAGACTTTGAACTTATAGCACATACCGATTTAAAAACACAAAAGGAGACTTATATCAAATAAATAATACATGAAATTAACAAATTCTATTAATATCTTACTTTTAGGTTCCGGAGGACGTGAGCACGCTTTAGCAAAAAAAATAGCTGAAAGTCCTCGTCTTGCAAAGTTATATATCGCAGATGGTAACGGAGGAACCTCTGATTGCGGAATAAATGTATCAATTAATATAAATGATTTTGCTGCTATAAAGACATTTGTCTTAGCCAATAAAATAAACTTAGTCGTTGTAGGTCCTGAAGGTCCTTTAGTAAATGGGATATACGATTTTTTCCAAAACGATCAAGATATAAAATATATACCTGTTGTAGGTCCTTCTAAAGGAGGTGCTCAGCTTGAGGGAAGTAAGTCTTTCGCTAAAGAATTTATGTGTCGCAATGGCATCCCTACGGCTGCCTATAAGTCGTTTCAGAAGGAGAATATAGAAGATGCTTTTTCCTTTTTAGAAGAGTTAAAAGCTCCTTATGTCTTAAAGGCTGACGGCTTGGCTGCTGGAAAAGGAGTGGTCATTGCTCAATCTTTAGATGAGGCAAAAGAGTCTTTGCGTGAGATGTTCTCTGGTAAGTTTGGTGAGGCTGGTAATAGTGTGGTGATAGAAGAATTTCTTAGTGGCATAGAGTTATCGGTCTTTGTGCTTACAGACGGCAAAAGCTATAAGATATTGCCAAATGCTAAAGATTATAAACGTATTGGCGATGGTGATAAAGGTCTCAATACTGGAGGTATGGGTGCTGTGTCCCCTGTCCCATTTGCCACAAAAGAATTTTTAGATAAAGTGGAAAAACGCATCATCAAACCTACTATTAATGGCATCTGTAAAGAAGGTATTATATATAACGGTTTCGTTTTTATAGGTCTTATAAATGTTGGTGGTGATCCTTATGTAATAGAATATAATGTGCGTCTTGGTGATCCTGAAACAGAAGTCGTTGTTCCTCGAATAGAGTCTGATATAATTGAGCTTTTTGAAGGTGTTGTGTTTGGTAATCTTAACGAAAAGGAACTTGTGGTATCAAGTAAAACAGCAGCTACTGTTGTCTGTGTATCTGGCGGTTATCCTGAAAGCTATGAAAAAGGGTTTGAGATAAAAGGGTTGGATAATGTATCAAGCAATTCGATTATTTTTCATGCAGGAACAAAAAAAGTAGATGATAAAATATACACCAATGGCGGTAGGGTATTGTCTATAACCTCTTTTGGTGATGATGTCTCGTCAGCTGTATCTAAAAGTTACTCTATCATAGATAAAATATCATTCAACAATATTTACTTTAGAAAAGATATAGGTAAAGATCTTCTAAATTAACACTTTTTAAATAAAATACACCAATACACCTACTATTAATTAAATAGTAGGTGTATTGGTGTATTTTATGATGTAAATGTTAAAAAAAGCATAAAAATTATATGTGTATTATTTTTATTTTATATATTTGCTGTTACATAAACCAATTAAAAATAACCATTAAATAATCTTAACTATGAAAAAGGCAAATTTATTATTAATGATGTTAACATCATTTGCAGTTCTATTTTCCTCTTGTAGTGATAGTGATAACGCTAATGCCGAAGAGGAAATAAAAGAAATAACAATAGGCGTTACCGGTAATGGCGGAGATGTTATTTCTGTTGCTGGCTCAGATGTGTCAAAAGACATTACTATTTCTGCTGTTGAAGATGTCGATAGAGATATAGAGGTTTCTCTATCTCTCGGTGTTACTGACGGAAGTGCCGTTTTGTCGGCTCAAAAGGCAACAATAGTGAAAGGGACAAAAAGTACAAAGGTGACAATTACTTTCCCTGCATCAAAATTTCTTAAGGGAACGACAGAAAAACCAATTAAAGTAACAGCTTCTACATCTGCTGTAAAGGTGTCTCTGTCTCCAGATGTTACAATATTTAATGTTAAAGGAGAAGAAGGAGAAGAAATTTTATCAGAGGTTACAGCAACTGTGGTTTCTCAAGAGATAAACACAACAGATGCCGCAGGAGTTGCCGTTATTAATTTTGCTCTTTCAAAAGCTGTTAATAGCGATATCGAGATTGTCTGTGCTTATGACTTCCCAGCAGATTTTGTGGGTACAGATGGTGTTAAATGGAATCCATATCCTGTAAAAATAGCTAAAGGACAAACATCATTAAAACTTACAATTACGGTTCCTCAAGGTCGTGTAGGGTCTATGCCTATAAATTTTAGTTGCGTAAGTAGTAAGGTTACTGTTAATATACCTACTATCCAATTAAGATTTGTGATCACTGAAAATCCAAATCCTGAAGCTTCAATATCTACAGATGCTACTTCTGTTTCAGTTAAAGATGTGGATATAACAAAAACAATAGACATAAAATTAAGCAAACCTTCAGCAGAGGCTGTCGTTATAAAACTTGTTGCTCAATCAAATAGCTCTGTTACAGGTGCTTTGAGTAGTTCCTCTGTGGAGTTCGCTGCTGGTGAAATTTCAAAAACAGCGACCATAAAATTTGCGGCTACTGATTTTCAAAAGGACGTCGAGGCAAAAGTGACTGTAACTGCTACTTCCGAAGATGTTGATATTAAATCTAATGCCTCTACAATAATATTTAATGTAGCAGGTCCTATGGATAAACAAGATGGACAAGTAAAATGGGACGTGTATTATGATACACCCGATTTTTCCCCATTAGAAGGAGATCTTATATTCCCTAAATCTTATGAGAAAACAGGATTTATGAGAATGACTATTTATTCAAGTGTTACTAATCCTGCCTTTGATGATAAATTCTTTTTTAACCCAGCTGTTGAGTTTACATACCAACTTACTGGAGATTTGACAAACGAAGATGTCGTATTTGAAGATGGGTTAAACTTAATATATGAAGACACAAACTTTGGGTATTGCAATTTTAAAGTTATGAAGAGTGCCATAGGTAAGGAGGGAACGATAGATTTCTTCTCAACAGGAACGACCTTTATATCTACGCAACAACCATGTCGTCTTAAAGTAGTAAGTCGATAGAGCTTAGATCTTAAAAATAGGATTTTAGTAAAATCTCTTATCAGTTAACATCTCTGATTATAGCTTAGTAAACCGATTGTGAAATTATAATACATAAAAAGACGCAATAATATGCGTCTTTTTTGTAATATAGTTATCAAAAATAACAAAAAACATGATAAATTAGATTTTTATTCATATATTTGCTGCCATATAAATACTTGTATAAAAATAACAATCTATTAGGTATAAAGAATGAAAAAGGTAAACTTATTATTAATGATGTTGACATCATTTGCAATGGTCTTCACCTCTTGCCAAGATCCTGTTAAAGGCGAACAGAAGGAGGAAGAAGGCATAAAAGAAATAACTATTGGCATTACTGGTAATGAAAGTGGGATTATTACTGTTTTGGGTTCCGATGTGAAAAAAGACATTCTCGTTTCCTCTGCCGAAGATGTTGATAGAGATATCGAAGTTTCCCTTTCTCTTGACATCAATGATGGAAGTGCCGTGTTGTCAGATCCAAAAGTGATAATACTTAAAGGTACAAAGAGTGCAAAAGCGACAATAACATTCCCTGCATCGTCATATCCTTCTGGTTCTGAAGAAAAATCTGTAACGGTAACAGCTTCTACCAAAGCTGAAAAAGTAGTTTTGTCTCCGTCGTATACAACCTTTAACGTTAAGGGAGATGTGGCAGATGATGGTCTAAAAGCGGAAGTTTCAATATCTACAGATGGGACATCTGTCTCTGTTGCTGGTAGTGATGTTACAAAAACAATAGCTGTTAATTTAAGCAAAATATCCAAAGAGAAAATCACTGTAAAACTTATATCTCAGTCAAACGCCCCTGTAAATGGTGCATTAAGCACATCATTTGTTACTTTCGAGGCTGGTGAAACATCTAAAACAGCGACTATAAAATTTGCTGCAAAAGATTTCGGGAATGACGTGGAGGCGAAAATAACTGTTACAGCCACTTCTGATGATGCTGATGTTATTGCTTCTGCTTCTTCTATAATATTTACTGTTAAAGGTCCGATAACAAAAACAAAGGTCGAGGTTCGTTGGTATCCCGATTTGACAGATGTTTATTTTGTAAATGGAGCAACAGAAGCACAGCGTGTAGCTGTATATTTCGAGACTAAAGACCGTGTTAAAGCTTCTGCTGATATATCATTAGTTCCTTATATCACAGGGGTTGCTGCTGCCGATTATGTTTTAGAAACGCCAACGGCTGTTATCACTAAAGGAAGTAACTACGCATGGTTCTATTTTAATATCAATTCGAGTGCTGTAAATAAAAATCTTAACCTCTCATTCACATCTGCCGATGCTACTTTTGTCAGTGAACAAAATGATTATGTCATAAAAGTAAAACCTCTTTCTCCTCCACAAAAGAAATACGACTGTCAAGTAGGTCTATCTATTAATGGGCAGAAAGAAGCTACATTTACAGTAGAAAAAGATATTTGTGATATTAGTGTAACTATTGCTACATCTGATGGAGAAGCTCCTGCTGGCACATCAATGATTAATTTTGTAGTTACAGGATTTGAAAATGATGATTACACTCTTTTTGAAAATCCATTGGTGTTCACACAAGGAAGTCAGTCGTTTTGGTTTAGGGCGAATGCTACTGCTCGTGGAAAAACAGGAACACTTTCAATTACTTCCGACTATGTGACAATTGCCTCTGATGCGGCAGTCACAATTACAATAGAGTAATATCTGAAATACAAAAAAAACAGAGGCTTTAAAAAGAATACACCCCTGCTACAATTATTTGTAGCAGGGGTGTATTCTCGTTTTTTAATAGTCTCTTTTTATGGATTATAGTTGTCTATGTGCACAAAGGCAAATATCTCGTTTATCATATCAACATATTCTTTAGCCTCACGATGCTTGTTGTCTGTTAACTCAAGCACTCTTAAAAAATCGTTTAGGGCAGAGCCCTTATATCCGGCTGTAAGATTTTGTTTTCCCCTTTCCATAAGGGCATCTACATTATTATCATCAATCATATATCCCTTTTTCTTTAATAAATAACTCTACACTTTTAGAAACATATTCGCCAATCGGCTTTTTGTCTTTTATCCTTTTACGTATTGAGGTGGAGTCGTAGTTTAGTAGTGGAGCTTCTAATATCCCTTTTTCAATCCCTTTACGTGGATATACCAATATCTCTGCCAATCGTTGTATCTCATCATGCTCTCTCCACTTATCAAAATCTTTCAAGTTGTCTTCTCCCATGACTATGAAAAAAGAATGTTCTGGATATGTTTTAATAAGAAGGCGTAGAGTATCAATGCTCCACGATGGTCGTGGCATCTGCATCTCTATGTTGCACGTTTTGATCTGTTTTTCAAGCTTTTCTTCATGGATGGCAAGGTCTACCATGGTGAGCCTATCTTCGTCTGAGGCAAGGGTGTCCGCTGTCTTAAAAGGACTTTGTGGTGATACGACAATCCATAACTCGTCGCAATAACCATTATCTACCATAAATCGAGATATAGCAATGTGTCCTTTGTGGATTGGGTTAAAAGACCCAAAATATAGCCCTATTTTCATTTTTGTATAAACTCTTCAACAATAAAGTCTGCATCGGAAAAAGCTTTTTCAAGAGAGGCGTTGATTACCTCTTTGTCAAATTTAGACCTAAAACTCATCTCAAATTCAGCTTTTTTAAGTCTCCTTTCAATAGCTTCTTGAGTGTCCGTATTTCGAGAAAGAAGTCTTTTATTTAGCTCTTCAACAGATGGGGCTGTAATAAAAAGAGATAGAGCATCATCACCATATATCTTTTTTATATTTAATCCACCCACAACGTCAATATCAAATATGGCGATGTTGCCTTTGTCCCATATGCGTTCCACTTCTGTTTTTAAAGTGCCGTAAAAGTTACCCTCATATACTTCTTCCCATTCCACAAAAGCATCTTTAGAAATAAGCTCATGAAACTCATCTGTGCTTATAAAGTAGTAGTCTTTGCCGTTTTCCTCCTGCCCACGTTTTTTGCGTGTGGTGGCGGATATGGAAAGCTCAAGGTTGTTATGTTTCTCAAGTAGATGAGCACAAATAGTGCTTTTCCCGGAGCCTGAAGGGGCTGAAAGAATAAGTACCTTGCCCATTGTTATAATATATTTAGAGATTGTTCTTTAATTTTCTCAAGTTCATCTTTCATGCCTACAACAATCTTTTGCATATCGCTGTTGTTCGATTTAGAGCCCATAGTGTTAATCTCACGTCCTATCTCTTGAGCTACAAACCCAAGTTTGCGACCTACATTATCCTCGCCACTACATATGTTTTCAAAATAGTTAAGGTGATTTTCTAACCTTACCTTTTCTTCTGTTATGTCGAGTTTTTCTATATAATATATCATCTCTTGCTCAAGGCGATTGTTGTCGAAGTCCCCAACAAGTTTTTCCATATTCTCACGAATACGTCTTTTTATCAATTCTATGCGTTCTTTTTCAAAAGGCTCGACAGATGTTTTTAGGGTTCTTATTATACTTATGCGTTTTAACATATCTCTAATCAAGATATTACCCTCTTGAATACGAAACTTATCTATCTCTTCAATAGCAATGTTTACTGCTTTATCAAGAGCTTCCCATTCGGCATCTTCGACATCTTTTCTGTCGTTTTGCAATACTCCTGGTAGTGTAAGTATCGCCTGCATAAAGTCGGCATTGCGATTTATGTCACTACTTATAGAAGATAATTGAAGATAATAATCCTCAAAAAGTTCTTTATTTATAGGTAAAGCTTGTTTTTGATCTAAAAGTTCGATGTTTATATAGACTTCAACTTTCCCTCTGACAAGAGCTTTAGTGATTTTAGACCTTATCTCAAATTCTTTGTCTCTGTATATAGCTGGCATTTTTAAGGAACAGTCAAGTTGCTTACTATTAAGGCTTTTAACCTCAACAGATATACGTCTATTATTAAATTCCACGACACCTTTGCCGTAGCCTGTCATAGATTTGATGTTTCGATACATATATTATTGTTTTAATTTATCACAAAAGTATAAAAAAATTTGCTGTTAGCGAAATATTATTTACCTTTGCAATCGAAAATAGGTTCCGTAGCTCAGCTGGATAGAGCAACGCACTTCTAATGCGTAGGCCACAGGTTCGAATCCTGTCGGAATCACAATAAACGATGTTTTTATAAAAAAAATTGTGCAAAAAGTTTTTTTTTATAAAAAATTGATTATCTTTGCACCGAAATAGAAGGTGAACATCTTCTAAAGTTCAGAACAAAAAATAAATTTATATAAACAACCAATTTTAAAAAAATTATCTAATGAAATCAATGTTTTTAATGGCAGCTTTATCTTTGGTAATGGTGTCATGTGCTTCACAAAATGCTTCTGTTGTAGGTTCTTGGGTTGAACCAATCGAAGGTACTGTAGACGCAGTTCGCGGTGTAACTCTTTCTGCTGATGGTACTGCTTCAGTTATCAACCTTGCAACTGACTACAACGCTTGGAAACAAGAAGGTAGCAACCTTATCCTTACAGGTGATCTTGCAGCTGATACTTTCACTATCGTTAGTGCAACTCCTGAAGCACTTACATTATCTAAAGGTGAGTTAGTTATAGCTTACACAAGACTTGCAGACTCTTTAGTTTCTGCAGCAATTATCCCTGTGGAAGTTGTTTGCGATACAATGGCTGTAGATTCAACAGATTCACTTGGAACAGCTGAAACTGTTGTTGCTGAATAATTTGTAAATTTGATAAAAGTTTACTCTTATTAGGTATACAAATACCGATCATAAGAGGGTCTTCCAAGTGGGAGACCCTCTTATTTTTTTTGTATGAATTTTGTGTTATCTTTACAGTAGTTAAAGTATTAGTAAGTGGACACAATTATTGCGATAGACAATAAAATTCATCTTGCTGAAACATACAAATAATTATTTTATATTACTTATTATGATAACAGTATCTGATAATTGCATAAAATGTTATCGCTGTATAAAAGCGTGTCCTTCTATGATTATAGTGATAGGAGAAGACGGGAAGCCTGTTTCTGTAAAAGATAGCGATAAAAAATGTATTAAATGTGGACATTGTGTTGCTATATGTCCAAAGGAAGCCTTAGATAATACTCTTACTCCGTTTGTGGAACAAGGGATAATAAATAGTGGTCTTATAACGACACCAAAAGCTACAAAGCAGCTTTTAAGAAGTGTCCGCTCTATTAGAAATTACAAATCTGATAGTGTTGATGACGATCTTATGGTAAACATTGTGAGTGTAGGTCGATATGCACCAACAGCTCGTAATACGCAAGGGGTGTCCTTCTTGGCTATTATGGATAGGTCTAAAGTCAATGCTTTGGCAGAGATGGTAATTACGTGGATGGAGAAGATGATAGCCACAGGAGAACCTAAGCTAAAGCCTTATGCAGGAGTCGTAAAGGCTCATCGTGCTGGTCAAGATATGATATTTAGAGGTGCTCCACACCTTATTATTGCTCTCGCACCAAAGTCAAATCCATATGGTGTCGACAATGCTCGTATGATGATGGTATACACACGTATTCAAGCCTCTGTAATTGGCTTGGGGACTTGTTGGGCTGGTTTTTTTGAAATATATGCAAAGGCAAATGAGGCTGAGGTCGCTTCGTTTTTATGTCTTTCTGACGACGTGGAAATTGGTGCTGCAATAATGGTTGGCTATCCGCAGTTTGAATATCACCGTCTTGTGGCTCGTGATAATTTAAATATCAAATTTATGTAATACTCTGTTTTGCTGTGTTATAAATGTGTTATAATAATAAAGGTTTATAAATTATTGTCATATGAAAAATATAGATATGCCTCAAGTTGTAAAGTCTTTTGACTTAAATAGATATCTTGGTAAGTGGTACGAGATAGCTCGATTTGATGTGCCATTTGAACGAGGTTTGACTTCTGTGTGGGCAGACTATTCTTTGAGGTCAGATGGTAATGTAAATGTTCTTAATACAGGAGTTGATAAAAAAGGTGTTCGAAAAGCGATTGTAGGAAAAGCGAAAGTCCCTGATAAAAATAACCCGGCTCACTTAAAAGTTTCCTTTTTCTGGATTTTCTATTCCGATTATTTAGTATTAGATATAGATCAAGAAAACTATTCTTATTCCCTTGTAGGTTCTAAAAAAGACAAGTATCTTTGGATATTGTCACGTACGCCACATCTTGAAAAAGAGACTATTGATATGATTATAAAGAAAGCACAAAATATGGGCTATGATACATCAAAGTTGATGTTTACAAAGCCATAATTACTGTTTTGTGGCTCTCACCATATGATGTTTTCCGAGAGCCCCTTTTAGTCGTACAACCTCGAACCCAACGCTTCTAAGTGCTTCTTTGACGCTTCCTTTTGCGGAATATGTTACAAGTATGGCTTTTGTTGTCATTGAGTTGTATATCTTTTCTAATAGGGTATTGCTCCATAATTCAGGTTGCGTATCTGGTGCAAAAGCATCGAAATATACTAAATCTATATTTTGTGGGATCTCAGATTTTGTGAAGTCCCCGAAAATTTTGTGTATGGTAAATCCTTTTGTTATCTCAACCTCCTCATTCCAAGAGGCTTTGTGTATATTAATAAAAAAATCATACTCTTCATTGGCTAATATTTTATCTAATTCGAGAGAGGCAACGCATTCTTGTGAAATAGGATATAGCTCAATGGTGTGATAATGGATGTTTATGTTTAGTTGCGAGGCGTTTATAAGCGTCAAAATGGCGTTTATGCCAGTTCCAAACCCTACCTCAAATATGTTCACATCTTTCTTGTTCATAGCCTCAAGTCCCGCTTTTATATACACATGACTACTCTCTGCCAAAGATCCTTTGGTGGAGTGGTATGTGTCGCCAATTATTGAGTGAACGAGGGTTTTACTTCCATCTTCACATTCTAATACTTTATTGTTAAAATATTCCATGTCTTAAGATAAAAAGAGCGTTCCTAAAATAAGAACGCTCTTTTTTGATATGTTTAAAGTTTTATTTACTGTAATCCATTGATGCCAACCTCTTGTAGCTATTATATCTCCATTTAGCATTGTCCTCAGCAGCTTTGAATAGATCGGCAGCTTCAGCAGGGAATGATTTTGTTAGAGATGTATAACGTACCTCGTTGTTAAGGTAGTTTTGGAAGTTAGACCAGTTTGGTTCTTCTTTAGTGTCAAGCACAAATGGGTTCTTTCCTTGATCTGCAAGAGTAGGATTGAAGTGCCATAGATGCCAGTATCCACATTCAACAGCTTCTTTTTCAGTTTGGATAGTTCTACCCATACCTTTTTTGTTACCGTGGTTGATACATGGAGCGTAAGCAATAATAAGAGATGGTCCGTTATATGCTTCAGCTTCTTTGATAACTTGAAGATATTGGTTTGCACTTGCACCAATAGCTATTTGAGCTACATATACATATCCATAAGTCATAGCCATAGCACCTAAGTCTTTCTTGCGGATACGTTTACCAGCAGAAGCAAATTTTGCTACTGCACCAATTGGTGTAGATTTTGAAGATTGTCCACCAGTGTTAGAGTAAACTTCGGTATCAAGAACAAGGACATTGATGTTTTCACCAGAAGCAAGAACGTGGTCTAAACCGCCATATCCGATGTCATAAGCCCATCCGTCACCACCAAATACCCAAATAGATTTCTTAATAAGGTAGTGTTTAAGAGCAAGAATACGTTTGCAGAAGTCACAGTTGCATTTTTCAGCAAGAGTAATCACATTTTGAGATAGCTCAACAGTTTTCTCAGCATCTTGCATATTTTCTAACCATGCACTCATAGCTGCTTTAAGCTCGTCTGAACAAGAATTACATGTTGCAATAGCTTCACGCATGATGTTGGCAGCTTGCTCACGTGCAGTTTCAGAACCGATACGCATACCTAATCCAAACTCGGCGTTGTCTTCAAATAAAGAGTTTGCCCATGATGGACCGTGACCTTGTTTATTTTTACAATATGGTGTAGATGGAGCAGAACCGCCATAGATTGAAGAACAACCTGTTGCGTTAGCAATCATCATACGCTCACCAAATAGTTGAGTTATAGTTTTGATATATGGAGTTTCTCCACAACCAGCACAAGCACCAGAGAATTCAAATAGAGGTTGTGCAAATTGGCTGTTTTTAACACTTGCTTTACGGTCAACAACGTTTTTATATCCTATGACATTGTGCATATAATCCCAAGTCTTAGTTTCTGGAAGTTGACTTTCAAGGCTCTTAAGTGTAAGAGATCCTGGTTTTGAAGGACATACGTTAACACAGTTTCCACAACCTGTACAGTCAAGAGGACTGATTTGCATTCTAAATTTGTAATCTTTTAGAGGGCCTTTGCCTTGTGCAAAAGTAGTTCCTGCAGGAGCTGCCGCAACTTCAGCGTCAGTAAGAAGGAAAGGACGTATTGCAGCATGAGGACATACAAGAGCACATTGGTTACATTGGATACAAGTTTCATTGTTCCAAACAGGGACGCTAGCAGCAATACCACGTTTTTCGTATGCCGCAGTACCAGCGTTCCATGTACCATCTTCACGACCTTTAAATGCGCTAACAGGAAGGTTATCACCAGCAAGAGCGTTTATCGGAGCAACGACTCTTTCTATAAATTCAGGGACATCTTGTTTTGGAGCTGTCTTAGGAGTTATAGAAGCCCATTCTTTAGGAATTTCTATTTTTGTGATGTTTTCTCCTGCTTCAACAGCCGCATAGTTAAGGTTTACTATATCTTCACCTTTACGACCATATGATTTGTAGATAGCTTTTTTCATTTGCTCAACAGCTTGAGCATAAGGAATAACTTCAGCTACTTTAAAGAAAGCAGATTGCATGATGGTGTTGGTACGGCTTCCAAGACCAAGATCAGCAGCAATTTTTGTAGCGTCAATAATATAGAAATTTATTTTGTGTTTCGCCATGTAAACCTTCATGGTGTCTGGAAGGTTTGCCTTTGTTGCTTCTACATCCCAAGGGCTGTTAAGAAGGAATGTACCACCGTCCCTAAGACCTTTTAGAAGATCATATTTGTGGATATATGCAGATACGTGGCAAGCTACAAAGTTAGGGTTTGTAACAAGGTATGGTGAGTTTATTGGAGTATCACCGAAACGAAGGTGTGATGATGTATAACCACCAGATTTCTTAGAGTCGTAAGCAAAGTATGCTTGGCAATATTTGTCAGTGGACTCACCTATGATTTTAATAGAGTTTTTGTTTGCACCAACAGTACCGTCAGATCCAAGACCTATGAAACGAGCCTCGAAAGTGCTCTTTGGAGCAAGGCTTATTTCTTCACCAAGAGGAAGAGATGTAAATGTTACGTCGTCTATAATTCCGAGTGTAAATCTATTTTTAGGTTCTTTTTGAGCTAAGTTGTCGTAAACGGCAATTATTTGTGATGGAGTAGTGTCTTTTGAAGACAATCCATAACGACCACCTACTATGATAGGAGCGTTTTCCTTACCGTAGAATATGTCTTTAACGTCAAGATATAAAGGTTCTCCGTTTGCTCCCGGCTCTTTTGTACGGTCAAGGACACAAATGCGTTTTACAGTTGAAGGGATAACTTTTATAAAGTGTTTTGCAGAGAAAGGACGATATAGGTGTACACAAACAACGCCGACTTTATCACCTTTACCATTACGTAGGTCTATAACTTCTTTGATAGTATCTGTTACAGAACCCATAGCAATTACTATATTTTCAGCATCGGCAGCACCATAATATGTAAATGGAGCGTAGTTACGACCTGTAAGTTTGCTAATCTCTAACATATATTCTGCTACCATGTCAGGAACTTCATTGTAGAAGCTATTTGAAGCCTCACGTGCTTGGAAGTAGATATCAGGGTTTTGTGCAGTACCACGAGTAACAGGATTTTCAGGGTTTAGGGCACGCTTACGGAACGCATCGACAGCTGATTTATCTAAAAGAGGTTCAAGTTCGCTCATT
>JAVVUK010000022.1:12838-20913 GCA_036653215.1 Rikenellaceae bacterium | reverse complement strand
TTTGTTAATTAGCTTGTCGACACCTAACCCACAAAGCACCTTAGCATGAGGTGAGTTTTTTAGAAGTTCCTTAACGCTGTTTTTGTCAAGGTGGTCATAATGGTCGTGACTTATAAGTATATAATCAAGGTCTTTAAAGACAGATGGCTTAGCTACATCTTTAGAATGTCGTTTACGAAATGGAATATCACCAAAAACAGGGTCGAACATAATTTTCTTACCTCCTAAACGAAGATAGAAAGAGCTATGCCCAAGCCAAATAAGGTTATCGGCTGTTTCATCAATATGAGTAACCGCAACAACAGCAGGGTCCCAATTTTCATTACTCTTCTCTCGACGGTAAGGATTGGGCGTAAAACGCCATTTCAAAAGGTTTTTCATGCCGCTATGGGTATAAACCCTATTCATGAAAACCCCATTATTAGTTGTATTTCCAGGCCACCCTTGACGTATTAAGGGCAATGACTCATTTTTATGATACATATCTTATTTCTTAACTCTTTTTTAGAACTCTTTTGCTATCAAATACTGTGCTATCTGCACCGCATTTAAAGCAGCTCCCTTTCTTATCTGATCACTGACACACCAAAATGTAAGTCCGTTAGGATTTGAAAGGTCTCCTCTGATACGTCCTACATATACAGGATCGCAACCAGCAAGAGGCATAGGCATAGGATATTCTTGTTTTTCAGGATTATCCATCAACACAACTCCCTGAGCCTTTGAAAACGCCTCACGTGCCTCTTTTACCGAAATAGGTCTTTCAGTCTCAACCCACACGCATTCGGAGTGACATCTCATTACCGGAACACGCACACAAGTGGCACTTACAGCAACGTCAGAGTGCATTATTTTACGTGTCTCATTATACATCTTCATCTCCTCTTTTGTATATCCATTGTCTGTAAAAGTATCTACTTGAGGGATAAGGTTATAAGCCAATTGAAAAGCAAATTTATTTATTGTAGGTTTCTCGCCAGCAATAAGTTCTCTATTTTGCTCAACAAGCTCATCCATAGCCGATGCACCAGCACCACTGGCAGATTGATATGTTGAAACGTGTACCTTTTTTATATGAGAGACGCCCTCTAATGCTTTTAACGGAACGACCATCTGTATTGTTGTACAGTTTGGGTTTGCGATAATGTTACGAGGACGCACTAAGGCATCTTCAGGGTTTACTTCTGGAACAACCAAAGGGACATCTTTATCCATACGGAAAGCACTTGAGTTATCTATCATGATAGTTCCATGTTTGGTTATCGTATCGGCAAACTCTATTGAAGCACTGCCACCTGCTGAAGTGAAGGCTATGTCTACGCCTTTGAAGTCGTCATTATGTTGTAACAGCTTAACTTCTATTTCTTTACCTCTAAAGGTGTATTTTCTTCCTGCACTACGCACAGATCCAAAGAGCAAAAGCTCATCGATTTTTATATTTTGTTGATCGAACACACGGAGGAACTCTTGTCCTACCGCCCCACTTGCACCTACTACTGCAATTCTCATATTATTTAATTAAAAAATTCATCATCTATATTTTCTTCTACTCCCTCAGGGATCTCGTCTTCAAATGTAGATTTGCTACAATCTAAATGGACTCCTCCTTCAGGAACTGCAAAACGATCGTTTTGAGATATACCAAGCGACGGATCGTTGTAAACACGTTTTATAAACTCTGCGAATATAGGAAGTGCCAATGTCGCTCCTTGAGCATTTCCATTTAGGTGTATAGACCGGTCGTCTCCACCAACCCAAGCTCCACCGACAATCTTAGGCGTTAGACCTATAAACCAACAGTCGGAAGCGTTATTTGTAGTACCAGTTTTCCCTGCCACGTCACCGCCAATGCCATACATCCACCTCAAACGTCCTCCTGTCCCAGAATCGACAACTTTACGCATCATCTGCAGTATCGTATATGCACTCTTTGGACTTATAGCATCGTTACTTGGCGAAGCGAATGTGGCAAGACGATTGCCATATCTATCTTCAATACGTGTCACAAATTGCGGACGTACATAGATACCTCTATTTGCAAATGTGTTATATGCAGCCACCATCTCGTAAAGAGAGATATCCGAAGGACCAAGACACATAGAAGGAACGGGGTCTATGCGGCTATGTATACCTAATTTATGTATCAATTCAGCCACAGCTCTGTAGTTAGACTGCTTTATGATCCAAGTAGAGTAGTTGTTACGGCTGTTTGCTAAGCCCCACCATAGAGGGTGCATAACTCCATCATAGGTAACTCCGTCGTCCTTAGGCGACCATCCATTGACGGTCATAGGGTCGTTTGGCACAGGGGTACAAGGGTCTATACCCAAATAGTCAACAGCAAAAGTATATATAAACGGTTTTATTGTAGAACCAACTTGACGCTTACCCTGCATCGCCATGTCGTATTTGAAGAAACGGAAATCTGTTCCTCCGACATATGCTTTGATGTGAGAGGTAATAGGCTCGATAGCTACAAAAGAAGCCCTCATTATCGATTTATGATAATATATGGAGTCCCAAGGAGACATTACTGTATCTTTACCCATAGGGTCATCGTAAGAGAAGATCTTCATCGGATATTTCTTTTTGAAGTTAGCTTCAATTTCTTTATATGAATATCCTGCTCTGTCAAGTTCACGATAACGATCGGTTTGTTTTATCGCTCTTTTTATAATCTCCGTTTGTTCAGCCTCACTTAAAGAAGAGAATATGCTTTTACGACTCTTTATCTGCTTGTTGAAACGAGGTTGCACATCGCTTTTCATATGGTGATATACAGCCATCTCTGCATATTTCTGCATATTCACATTTATGGTTGTATATATGCGTAGTCCGTCACGATAGATGTTGTAGTTTGTGCTATCTGCCTTTTTATTTTTGTTACACCAGCCATATAAAGGGTCTTCATTCCACAATTTCTTGTCTACCTTATAGTCCCAATCCGAATAATAATCTTCTGATCGTGGTTTTGTGGCTGTCATATATTTGCTCAACATAGCACGGAAATATGTAGACGACCCATCGTTGTGTGTCAACGGCTTATAGTCAAGTACTATCGGCATTTTTAATAGAGAATCTAACTCTTCTTTGTTTAGGAACCCATTTTTCTTCATCCTTGTAAGGACAAGATTACGCCTTTCCAACGAGTTTTCAGGATTACGCACAGGGCTATATCGTGTCGGAGCATTCACCAATCCTATAAGTACAGCCGACTCTTCAACAGTGAGTTCAGAAGGCTTCTTATTAAAAAACGTTTGTGAAGCAGCGTGTATCCCATAGCTGTTTGAGCCGTATTCTACCACGTTGAGGTACATACTTAATATTTCTTGCTTTGAGTAGTTACGCTCAAGCATTACTGCTGTTATCCACTCTTTGATTTTCGATACCATTAACTTACCACCCCTAACAATAAAATTACGTGATGCCGCATCGTCACGAGGATATAGGTTTTTTGCTAATTGTTGCGATATGGTACTACCTCCCCCCTCTCTCTGTCCAAGTATAATCGTTTTTATAAACACACGACCCAAAGACTCAAAGTCAATGCCTGAGTGTTGCTTAAAACGCTCATCTTCAGTCGATATAAGAGCTTCTACAAGGTATGGAGAAAGTTCATCATAATCTATAAATTTACGATTTTTGATGTAAAATTTACCTATGAGCTGTCCTTTATCGGAATACACTTCTGAGGCGATACTACTATTTGGCGACTCCAAATCTTCAAAGGTTGGGAGTGCTCCAAATAGCCCAAGTCTCACGGTGATAAGGAGTAACACGATTAAGGCAAGAGGTGCTGTGACACATATCCAAAAAACTTTGAACACGAAAGCTCTTTCCTCGCTCTTTTTATACTTGTCTCCTATGATCTTTCTCTGCATTAAAATATACTTATCTAACATAATTCGTTAAGATGAAATAACAAAACTTCTTTGTACTTATTTGAGCCTCAAAGTTAACGCTAATTTCCAAATTATCCATAAAAAAAGCTGTCCACTTATGCAGACAGCCTTTTTTAGAATTATAAATAATTGACAATTACTCTTTGCCCTCTAATTGAGCTTTCAACTCTGCAAGTGAAGATATATCACCAAGTGTTGTTTTCTCCATTGTAGCATTTAGCTTTTTAACAGCGTTGTTTGTGCTGTCTTTGTCGTTGCTTTCTTTGTTGCTTTTAGCCTTAGATGGAGCTTTAGGAGCTTTCTCAGCCGATTTCTCTGCTGGTTTCTCAACAGATTTTTCAGCAGCTTCAACATTATGAGAAAGGACTATACGACGGTTAGCTTTGTTAAACTCGTTGATAGTGAATAGGAGTTTATCACCAACAGCAACTGGAGTACCGTCTTCTTTTGCAACTTGTTTTAGAAGAGCAAATCCTTCGATGTCTTGTTCAAGGTTTACTGTATAGCCTTTGTCTTTAATCTCTGTTACAACACCTTCGTGAGTAGAACCTACTGTAAGGACAGTTTCAAATGCGTCCCAAGGGTTTTCCTCAAGTTGTTTATGACCAAGACTTAAACGACGATTAGCTTTGTCTATATCTAAAACTATAACCTCTATATCATCATTCTTTTGTGCAAATTCTGATGGATGTTTAATTTTTTTAGTCCAGCTTAGGTCAGAGATGTGGATAAGACCATCTACGCCTTCTTCTATCTCAACGAAAACGCCAAAGTTAGTGAAGTTACGTACTTTAGCATTGTGTTTGCTACCAACGCTATATTTAGCCTCTATATTTTCCCATGGATCAGAAGTAAGTTGTTTGATGCCAAGAGACATCTTGCGTTCTTCACGATCAAGAGTTAAGATAACAGCTTCGACCTTATCACCAACTTTCATGAAGTCTTGAGCAGAACGTAAGTGTTGAGACCATGACATTTCAGATACGTGGATAAGACCTTCTACACCTGGAGCAATCTCGATGAATGCACCATAGTCAGCCATAACAACGACAACACCTTCTACCTTATCACCAATCTTAAGATTAGGATCAAGAGCTTGCCATGGATGAGGAGTAAGTTGTTTTAAACCAAGAGCGATACGTTTTTTAGCCTCATCAAAGTCAAGGATAACAACTTTTCTCTTCTCGTCTAACTTAACGACCTCTTCAGGATGGTTGACACGACCCCAAGATAGATCTGTGATGTGGATAAGACCGTCTACACCGCCAAGGTCAATGAACACTCCGTAAGTAGTGATGTTTTTAACAACACCTTCGATGATTTGTCCTTTTTCAAGTTTGTCGATGATGCCTTTCTTTTGTTGTTCAAGTTCAGCTTCAACAAGTGCTTTGTGAGATACAACAACGTTACGGAAGTCATGGTTGATTTTGACAACTTTGAATTCCATTGTTTTACCTACATAAATATCGTAGTCACGGATAGGCTTAACATTGATTTGTGAACCTGGAAGGAACGCCTCAATACCAAATACGTCTACAATCATACCGCCTTTAGTACGGCATTTGATATAACCTTTTATTATTTCGTCTTTCTCCAAAGCCTCGTTAACACGATCCCATGAACGAAGTTGACGAGCTCTTTTGTGAGAAAGGATCAATTGACCTTTTTTGTCTTCTGCATTTTCTACATAAACCTCAACTTTCTCACCTTTAGAAAGTTCAGGATTGTAACGGAACTCATTAGATGCGATAACACCTTCTGATTTGTAACCTACATTTACCACAACCTCACGGTCTCCGATGCTAACTACTGTACCTTCAAGGACTTCTCCTGTTTGGATTTTAGATAGTGTGTTGTCGTAAGTTGTTTCGATAGACTCTTTTGTTTGATTGCCATAAAGGTCAAGATCGTGCTCAAAAGCGTCCCAGTTAAAAGATGCTACATCTGCCGAAGCATTAAGCTGTACATCTAATTCGTTTTTTTTAATTTCACTCATTTGTTTTTTGTTTGTAACAATTTAAGAGTTTTACATTATTTATAGCCCTCACCTAACAAAGCATAAACTTCAGTCGGTGGGTTTGAGGTGGCAAAATTATATATTTTTTCCTAATTATCAAAACTTTAGTCCTTTTTTTATCACAAAAAAGTTCAAGACAAATACTAATATTCTGTTTTATCCACCTTCGCTTCCCAATCTTCAAAAGCTTTGATCGCCTCTTTTGGCAAAAGCACCTCCGATTTTAACTTCCTCTCAGCAGGACTAACCTCTAACTCTTTATATATGAAAGCATCATCAAAGCCTATCTTTGCTGCATCGTGCTTAGTGTTTCCATAATACATACGATCTAAGTGAGCCCAGTAAATCGCCCCTAAACACATGGGACATGGCTCGCAGGATGTGTATATCTGACATCCGGAAAGATCAAAAGAGCCTAACTTTGTAGCAGCGGCACGGATGGCACTCACCTCAGCGTGTGCCGTTGGATCGTTGTCTGCAGTGACACGATTTTGCCCTGTGGCAATTATCACGCCCTCACGTGCTATGACCGCCCCAAAAGGACCTCCTCCATTAGCAACGTTTTCCACAGAAAGAGCTATTGCCTTTCTCATCAACGCTATGTCTGTGAGTACATCTTGTGACTCTTCTCCTACTACTTCTGCCGAACGAACCTGTGCAAAAGCATTTGTGTCAATCATAGAGAACAAACAGATAAACGCACATTTCCTTTTCATACTTTCTTAATTTTAAACAAAGTTAGTGACAATTATTTTATAAAACACACCTAATATTATAAGGTTATAATCATAAAAAAGGCAACCATAAACTTTTTCGAGTCTATGGCTGCCAATATATTATATAGTACCTTTCGTGTTACTTACCGATATGCCATACAAAATGTACGCCCGCTTGTGTAGGGGAAAATGTGTTTTTAGAACAGTCTCTGTTTTTGTAAACTCGTTCACCGTTAATTACGTTAAAGGTGTCGTAGTTAAATCGGGCATAGCCTAATCCTAAGTTAAAATCCCAAGAGAAACATTTACCCATAGGCACTTGGTAACCTACTGTTACTCCACCACCATAGATGTCACCTTTATAACCTGTGTCAGACAATCTTATATCAGCCTTGCCAATAGTTGCACCAAGACCTAAGTAAAAACGTTTTGCGTTTAACATATACCAACGAACCTCAGGATTTACATACCAATTTTTATAGACTTTATTGTTATTGTCAAATTCCCATCCGCTCCAACCTCCATCGACTTTCAAACCAAATCCATCAGTGATACGCCACTCTAAACCAATGTTAGGAGTAAGCGCAGCCCACATCAATAAGTTAGTACGTAGGTTTAATCCTGCTTGTTGATTTTTAGGTTTAACGATAGGGTCTTGTATAAGACCAACAAGCTCTTCTTGTGGCTGTTCCACAATAGTGTCAGCTTTAGTTTGTTCTTTAGGCTCTTCTTTTACTGTTTCAACTTTAGGCTCTTCTTTTACGGCTTCAACTTTAGGCTCTGGAAGAGTGATATCTACAATCACCATGTTGCGATATTCGTTATAAGCGGTAGCAACATTTTTGGTTGTAAAATTAGACTCTATAACTCCACAACTCTCAATAAGCGCACTTTTCACACGGTTACTCATAATCCTAACACGTTTTAAACGCTCGGCAGTAGAACCAATGCTTGCACAATAGCCGTTGACATTAATAGTTGTAGCACCAGAGGTTATAACTTCTTTATTAGCATTTATAAACTCTGTGAGGTGCTTTAAGTTCTCTCCATTTCCACCCCAAGGCGAAAATAACATATCCTTGCCAGCCACGAAACGAAATTGCGCTCGTTCTCTGGTGCTCCCTGCATAACTTGAACCAATAACCATAAAGAGCAAAAACAATATGGTAATCAATTTCTTTTTCATAATTTTTTATTAAAGGGTTAATAAACAGCCTATACATACAGATAAGAGAATCCAACTGTAACCTAACAAGCTATAATATATTTTATTTTATGTAGCTTATAGGATACGACAAAGGTACTATTATTTTTTATATCTAATTAAAAATAGTATAACTAAATAGCCCTTTTTCTTATGTTTTTTCAATTCCGTCAATGTAGATTTTTTGGATATGGAAATTCTCCAGATTACCGATATCCAGCTGATAATGATTTATA
>JAVVUK010000022.1:0-12738 GCA_036653215.1 Rikenellaceae bacterium | reverse complement strand
CTATATGAAAAAGATGAAAACCAAAGAGCTTGATTACATCAAGGCTTCTCGTAAAGGGAGCCGGGAGGCGGAGATTGAAGATCACGCCCACCCTGTTAGTTTCAAACGGGTGCACAAATCGAAAAAGGTATACGACCGCAAGCGCAATAAGGCAGAGCATAACAAGGCTCTGCCTTATTTGTTTTATGAACCAACATATAATCCATATACCATATGGCAAATAGCCTAATTATCCGTGTGTGAAGAGTTGTAGCCAATTTATTTTGCTCTCCGATCTGCCAAGTCGGAGATAGATAGAGCCTTGTTTCCGATTGATAAATAGATATTGTCCTCGTAAACCTTTTGCGTAAAGGATGTTGTCGTCAAGACATCGCCAATGATAGTTATAATAGTGCCCATCTATATAATTAGGCTCTTTGATTGACACTATGGAAATGAAATCTATCCAACTTGTCGGGATGATGATTTTGTCATTATATATGCCATTGTTAATTACAAGGTTAGCAATCTTAATAAGGTTTATAGGTGGTAGGCTGAGCCCACAGAAGGCTCTGGCATTTTTATGCTTTTTTGAATCCCATGTCCAACTGCCACGCCCCACCATCTCAAGAGGAACCCATAATTTCTCATGAAAATATTCTTCGATAGTTTTGTGTGTTACATTTTCTATGATGAACGCCAATAATTGGGTTGAGCAATCGGAGTATTGAAAGATGCCGACATTCGATTTGTTGACT
This sequence comes from Rikenellaceae bacterium, assembly GCA_036653215.1. Taxonomy (GTDB): domain Bacteria; phylum Bacteroidota; class Bacteroidia; order Bacteroidales; family Rikenellaceae; genus JADFUS01. The sequence continues at coordinate 12,001 of JAVVUK010000022.1, read as the reverse complement.
TTTATCTGTGTAATGCTCCATTTTAGATTAGTGCCATAATAGAAGATAGCTTGCAAATAGAAATTGTTATTTATCCCACTACGCATCTGGAGTAATTCTCTAATTGTGGTGGATGAAAGACTCTTGTCTATGCTTGTAATATAAGAGTTTATATTGTCGTCGACGGAGCCTATGAGTCCCTCGTTAATGGCAATCCCTAATAATAAATTGATGACCGATTTGCTAATTGAGAATAGTTCATACGGCTTGTCAATAGCGTTTTCGTCACCATATAATAAAAATAAAGTATCATTCTCAAACTTAATTAGATAGTCTGTTTTTGATTTTACAAGATCAATAGAATTAACAATCCCCATCTTTTTGATTATATGATAAGGGTTTGAGATGTTAGATGTAAATTCGTATGCGTGGAAATGTTTACTATCTCCAACGTTGGGGCTGTTATATATCGTTCCACGCCACAGCGTGCCGCAAGCTTGCAACAGCAATATAAATATAAACAAAAAGTGTTTCAAAGTTATGCCTTTGAAACACTTTAATGCTAATAGTATGCCATACTACTTATTCCTTATTTCATCCTTTTCATGCCATCATAGAAAGAACCAGCCCAAAAGTTCCTTAAGCCAAAGCCGTGAGCCTTACCTGTAAATTCTTTTTGTGATAAGATTTGTTTCGTTTGTCCATTAAACATGACAGCGATAAATGTCCCTGTGTTTGCGCCTTTATTAAGCTCCTTAGCTATAATCAGAAAGCCATTTATGTCACTTTCAGGATATGCGGCAACAATTTTATTTATATCTACATTGCTGTGTTTCTGGTTTTTGAATTTTACATTTTGAAGAGAGTCCAATTGATCAGTAGCAGTTTCGGTATCGGTTGAGGCTACTTCTAAATTAAAAAATTCAGCTACGTTATATTTACTTGCTTCGGAAAAGAACAATCCGTTTATTTGTTCAAAAGCATCAATAAACTTCTCGCTCGTTTCATTTGCACCAATAACGTTAACATCTGTAAAATCAATGCCATAAAAGTCAACTTTAACTTTTTCTGTTTTGCTTTTGCCTTGAGCTGCACAAACGGATACAATGGCAAGCATCATTACGACAGTTAGTAATTTTTTCATATTCTTAGTTTTTAATTTTGTTTAACGCAAATCTACAAATTTTATTTGTTTTCTACTAATTGCAGGCATTTGTTTTTTTGCGACATAATCTATTTGTTCAAAACAAATCTCTGGAGCAACCCTAACCTTAGATCGGAACAAGTCTTTAAGTTCCTTCTCAAAATGTTCGTCATTACGGTTACTGCCAACCCTTATCACTATTTGATCGGTTCCTAATTCACCGGTATAGACCTCTATGATATAGTTTTTAACTTCAGGGACATTATCTAATATGTCATATAATGCCGATGGATATAGGGTCGTTCCTTTGTATTTTATCATTTGACCTCTACGTCCGATCACAGAGCTAAGTCGCATTGTGTTTCTGCCACACAAGCAAGGCTTATTGTCTCCGATACACATATCCCCTGTTTTAAAACGCAATAGAGGCATTCCCTTTACTCCAAGTGTTGTTATTGTAACCTCTCCGGCAACGCCATCCACGACAGGCTTATTGTCATCGTCAAGCAGTTCCACAATTATTAAGTCAATGGGAACGTGTCCGCCACAATGGTTTTCACATTCTGTGAATGAACTTTGCATCTCAGTTGAAGCATAGGTAGAGAATAATTCTAATTCAGGCCATTCATTTGCCAATTTTGTACCGAGAGCGTTATATTTCCCATCGGGGCTTCTCAAAGACTCTCCAATACATATAGCTCTTTTAAGCGATGATGAATGATAGTTTATATTATTATTCTTTGCAAATTCTATCAACTTAGTTAAAAACGATGGTACAACAATGCAACCTGTTGGATTTATCCTTTTTATGGTGTCCCATTGCAACTCAGGTATGCCATTTCCGACACGTACCACTCCGCAACCAAGCTCTCGTGCCCCAAGGAAATAGGCTAATCCTGCCATAAAACGCTTATCTATGGTGGTCATGAGTTGCAAGATATCGTCTGAGTGACACCCAGCAGTAGTGAAAGAGAGGGCTTCGTTATATGCCAATCGGCAAAGGTCTGCTTCTGTTAATGCAAAGGTTACGGGATCGCCCAATGTGCCTGACGTAGTAACATAATCGACTATTTCATTGGGAGATACTGCCATAAACTCCTTGTTATAAAGTTGCAGATCTTCCTTTGTTGTTACAGGCAATTTTTGCAAGTCATCAACTGAGAGTATAGATTGTGGATTTATAGATAAACGCTGAAACATCCGTTTATAGAATGGTGAGTATTGAGATATATAGGTTATCTCTTCTCTGAGACGCTGATTTTGAAATAAACGTATAGAGTCTATCTCTGAAAATTGTATTTTAGGATCTTGTATCATTTTCTAAGTTTGATTATGAGTTTCTCAATCTCTTCTTGTTCATTTTTATATGGAATAGCGCAATTTAACGAGCGTTTATACATTTCGATAGCTTTTGCATCCTCTGTCATAGCGGCATAATAATCGCCTATGATACGATAGGTGTAGTAGTGATGTTCGTTAAGAGCAAGGAAATTATTGATATATCCTACACTTAATTTTTCATTATGTTTTATAGCATCATTTATCTCTTTTACACATTTGCGATATTTTATTAATAACGGATAGTCGTGTCTTATAAAAGAAGAATCTTCGGCTATCTCCATATCTAATTTACAATAAGGTTTAGACGTGCCTTCAAAAAAGCCTTTTAGGTCATAACAAACCATTGTTCCTGATTGCCAAGGTGATGTAGATACCCACATGAGTTTCTCCTTTGGCATAAAGACAACCGAGTGATGAGCTATTGATTGGTTTAAAGACATCTCATTGCCGATACCTATGTCTGTTCCGCCTTTCCCAAACCTGTTTCTTAGAATTTCCACCGCTGAGGTATAGCTTATCTGTTTATGTTGTTGTAATAATTCTTCAAGTCGGTCATATCTATATTTACTATCGCTATTTTCAATGTTTTCGACATTATAACTATCCGTCATAAACGCTTCAGATTGAAAATGATTGGTACATATTATCATCTCTTTCTCTGAGAAATATAATTCAGTCCTTTGAGGAGTCTTTTCGATTATCGCACATTTGTTATCTTTTGTTGAACCTACCAATATAGACTCGCTAACAAATGTTTTGCGAGACAAGGCTATCTCGTATGCCTCTTTTATGTTAGAGGCATATTGTAAAATCTCTCTTGTTAAAATAGAGATTGGTATTGCCGCAGAGGTTGGAATAGCTCCTTTTGCCGCATTAATAGTAACTGTCAAGCCACATTCGTTCATCCCCGAAAGCACACCGACCATTCCAGCCCAACCAATACTCGCATAACGATAACCATTATCAGGAACAGCAAATGTCATTAATTTGTTTTTTGCAAAATCATCTCCTACATAAAAATCGAAGTTCCTTCCCACCACCATAGAACTATCTTGTGCCAGCTTGCCCCACACTCCAAAAGAGCTACACCCTACTAACATATACTGTTGCATCGTATGACCTATATCGTGTGCGGCATGATAATTTAATTGTCGCTCGTAAGGTGTGCCTATTGCATCGTATTCATGGGTGCAATATTGAGACATAGATGCTATTTCTTGTCTATATTCTAAAGGAATATCCCTCCCCAAATTCCTATTAAAAATAATAATAAAAGTCCTTAAGAAACTTAGATAACTATCTGAAGGAATTATGTTACGTATCTGGTTTATAAATACATCTTCTTGATATTTCATAAGCCCTTTTGTCAAAACTCCTTGTTTCGCCCCACGAACCTCTCCAGAGTCGACTACATATAATTCCCATAGTCCACAACTGTCATATCTCATATAAGAATTTCCACAAACAAGAGTGTCCGATTTGTTAACTGCAACATATTTTGTTGGATCAAACGAAAGTTCGGGCTCACCCATATCAGCACTAAGATATAGATAACACATCATTATTATTGGCAATGCCACGATCCCGACTAATGTCCACAATAGGACTTTAAATAATTTTTTCATATTTTAAAAAGCTTCTAAGCTCCTCCGATTTTTTTAGCAAGATATTCTTCTCCAAGCAATTCCGAACACGTTGTTGCTGCTGTTAAAGTAACCCCTAATGCTCCGTGTACATTAACGTTTTGCCCTGTAAGGAACAGATTGTCTATTTTTGTCCTTGTAGGGAGTAATGTCGCCAAAGTATTCTTATAGTCTTTCACTATTCCATATGCTGAACCTTTAGGGGTCCCTGTATAATGTAGGTATGTGAGTGGCGATGCCGAATATATATGCTCAATAGATCCATTTAATCCCACACAAAATTCAGAGGCGTAGTCTATGATGTTGTTTGTGATTATTTCTTTTATCTCTTCATACTCAGAGCCCCTATTCCCAAGTGTGGTGTCTTTCCAAAGGTCAAAAATATCATTGTTTATAGGGGACATTAATGTTACAACATCACTAAATTTAGCCTCTTTATTTGAAAGTTGAGTGCTTAGCATTATCGATTTTGGCATCAAATCGGGCTTGTCTAATACGGTGTCCCACACGTTTTGGTTATGATAAAAGTAATGGTTTTTATTGATATATGGAAAGCTATTAGGTTTCATAAGTAGGTATACGGAGAATAATCCGTAAGTATTAGGTAGTGTATTAAGCCTTGTTTTATATGCTTTCTTAATGTTAGTGGTTGCGCTTAACATTGCAAATGTTGAGGATGGGTGGATATCAGATATGATATATTTACCATAAATTTTCTCTGAGTTATCTAACTCTACAAATTTTACTTTTGAGGCTTCAGCGGCTAAGTGTACAACCTTTGAACGGTTACGAACGGTTCCTCCATTACTCCTAATCTTCTGCACGAGCATATTTGCTACTTGTTGTGTCCCTCCCACAAATCGATATGAACCTTCGATATTAGAGTGGTTAATCATGGCATGATGATATAGGTTAGAAGATTTTCGTATTCCTCCATATAACACATTTGTCCCGGCAAGGACATTTCTTAATATAGGATCTGAAACGCAATTATCTATAAAGTCAGCAGCGGAGATGCTAAGATTGTCTATGCCTCCTAAAGAGAAAGTGCCTTTCTTATGAACATCCGTACTTATTGAAGAGCCAATCTCTCTTATTTTATTACAATATCTAATAAGCCCATCTCTCTCTGTTGGGAAAATAGATGTTAGAGAGGCAATAAAATCGTCATAACCATGCTGATAACTAAATTCGCCTATCCCTTTAAGCGATATAGAATCGAAGTCATTGTCGAGTTTAGTTGTTGGAATTTGGTCAAGGATGCCAAAGTACTTTAGGTATTGACTCATAATTTGACCATCATCCATACTTCCAATATAATGGATGCCGGTGTCTATATTTATGTTATTTCTTGAGAACGATTGAAGACAACCCCCAAAAACGGATGATTGTTCTAAAACACAGACCTTATACCCTTCTTTACTTAGAATTAGTGCGCATTCTAAACCGCCAAGTCCACTTCCTATAATAACGATATCGTAATTGTTTTCCATAAGAGATCAATATTTGCGAGTGAAAATAAATAGTGTATTGCTTGTCTTAGAATTATTTTCAATAATCTCCATATTCATAGAATTTGTTTTAGCAATCTCAAGCAGAAGTTCCCTTGACATGAAGCACAAAGGACCATCGGTCTTGTTAAACTTAAGGATTTGTGTAGACCACTCTTCTGTATTTTCAGTTCGTGCGTGTTTCTCTTTTATAGACGTATCACCATCCCTAATAATCATAACTCCTCCTTTATTAAGATTGTCTATACATCTTTGGATAACGATCTTTTGTGATTGGTAGTCTAAATAGTGTAACACATCGCTTATCACATAGCCATCTGCACATGGGATGTCGTATTCCCGAATGTCAGCATAGATAAATCGTATGTTGTCGTTTTTGCTAAGGCAGTTATTGGCAAGAGCAATTTTTTTCTCATCATAATCGACAGCCGTAATGCTTCTGTTCTCGGACAACATAGATAGCATATAACTCATAGCTCCATATCCACATCCTAAATCGACAATATGCCCTTTGCGTGGAAGAATAAGATCGTATGTTTCATACCATCCCTCCATTTTCAGTTTTACTCGCATATACCACTCAAGGACAGGTCCTTTATAGATGTAGTTTTTAATGATAGCATCCTTGAAATATCTATTCTTGCTAATTCTGTTAAATTCCTCATAAAGAGTTAGATATTCTTCTTTTATGTATTTGGATATCCCTTTGGTCTGTTCTTTATAACCTATTCCATAATCTGTCGAATTTAAAGATATACGAGGAAGGATTTTAGAGACTAATACCCCATTTTTAATATATAAAGGTTGTGTTTTAGAGGAAACTAAACCAGAACCATAAATCAAAATAGGGAGGATGTCAAGTTTTAGTTTCTCGGCGAGGTAAAATGCCCCTTTATGAAAACGTTTTATTTTTAAATCAGCAGAGCGAGTCCCTTCAGGGAAGACGATTATGCTATATCCATTTTCAACTTTCTCTTTCAAGGAGTCCACCAAAGATTCGTATCCGTTTTCTGTATGATAGAAATCAAGATAGCGAACAATCCTCCCAAAGAACATAGATCGCCAGACCCAGCCATTTGTTATCATAACTAATTTATGATGAAGCCCAAGTAATAATAAAATATCTATAAACGATTGGTGGTTCGCTATAATAACGGCGGGTTTTTGGAATGTCTCTCCAACATCATTAATGTTTATCATCTTTGTGGTAATAGTAACCCTTAAGAATGCGTGTGTAGACCAACTCGTAACTCTGTGGATAAGGACTTTACGTCTGGTCTCTCCTATTGGAATAAGATAAGATAATAAGATTATAACTTTAATAACAAAGCACCCAAACGCAAATAGTCCAAAAGCATAGATAGTGTTTAGCAAACTGAGAATTGTAAAAGGAAATCCTCCTTTGTTTGTCTGGGATGATATAAAGGCTCTGAAGATGTAAGGTTGGATGGAGTATGCTATAATAACAACCACAACAATCCCTATCAAGGAGATTAGTCCGAGAGACTGCATAGCAGGGTGTTTCGCAAATACCAACGCTCCCATACCTACGATGATAGTAAATGCAGAGAAAAATATTGCTGTTTTATGATGCGAAAGCACCTGCGTTTTATCTCTATATTCGTTTTGCAAACCATCCATTATAAAGATACTAAAGTCGTCTCCGATACCGAATATGAATGTAGAGAGTATGATGGTTACTATGTTAAATTCGATACCAAAAATCTGCATTATACCCAATATGATGACCCAACTTATAAACATCGGTAAAAAGGAAATTAGAGTTAACTCTAAACGTCCATAAGATAATAATAGTGCTAAGAAGATTAAAAGTCCAGATATATAAAGTATCAGATAGAAGTTATGGCTAACATCTTGTGCCATTTTACTTGCAAAAAAAGCCCTATCGACGGCAAGAACTCCTTTTTGTTGTGAGACCAACTCATACACGTCAGATTTATTATCGCTTGATAATTTAACTTGTGCTATGAATGATGTTATAGATTTATTAGTAGAAACCCAGTCTGCAAATAGTTGTGATGAAGGAGTGCCATTGTCATAGGAAACTTTTTGGTAATCTCTTGTAATAAGAGTATTGAAGTTTGAGAATGCACCATCATCAAATCCCAATTTGTCAGCTTCGCTATTTATAAGATATAAAACCTCTTCTTGTTTACCATTAGACCAAAATGATCTCCATCTATCAAGGCGTTGTTGTTGTGCTAAATCAGAAACGACAAATGAATTGATTGAAGAATAAGACGCTATTTTGCCCTTATTTTGAAGAGAGTTTAATGTTGAGCATAGTTTATCATAGCTATTAATTGCATCTTGTGGGTTGTCTGACGATGCGATAAATAAGACAGTCGATACATTATCTTTATTTTCTGTAAATAGATTAAGTCTATCTTCTGCTGCTTTGAGGTGTGGAGGCTCGAAGTTGAGGTTCATCATGTTACTATCAAACCCCACATTATTAAAGAACAAAGCTGTTATTATGGTTAATATAACAACAGACCATACAAAGATTTTATTCCTGTCAAAATGTATATTCGATATTTTGTCCACGAAAGAGAGAAGTCTATTTTCGGGTTTATCATTTTTCTTAACATCTAAGAAATGAGGTAAGAAGATCAATGCAAATAGAGTCGTTCCAATTAAAGTGAGCGATGAGAAGAGCCCAAAATCTTGAAGTAATTTAGAATTTGTGAAAAGTAGTCCTGCAAAGGCTCCTATTGTTGTGAAACTTCCTATTGTTAGGGGGTAAGCGAGTTCTGATATTAGTTGTTTAATATCTCGGCAATGGTTGGTATGAGATAGAATGTGGATTGAGTAGCTCAGCGCAATGCCAAATATTATCGAGCCGGAGCCTACAGCGATAAGAGATATTTCTCCTGAAATAAGATATATTATCGAAAGGGCAAAAATACCTCCATATATTACAGGTGTAAGGACTAACAATATGCTGTATTTATTGCGGAAGGCGAGGGTTATGAATATAATTACTATTAGTATGGCTATATTTAGTGTAACCATACTATCTGTCTTTATCTGTCTCGCATTATATGTGGCAACGGCGGCAGCTCCGAAATATTCAGAGGTAATATTAGTATGGTTGTCATTAACTCTTTGCAGCGATAATTCTATCAAATCGACAAGTTTCTCTTTGCCTTTATTGTCTATTTTCGCATTTGGATCGATATAGCAAATTAGGGTTTTCTTATCCGATGAGAATATATAATTGTCAATTACCGAGTATTTGAAGTTGTTGCCTTGATTTTGCAACTCTTTTAAAGCGTTAGACCCCAACCCAAGAGGGTCTTTGTATATATAATCCGATATATATCCTCCCATTGGAGAGAGTAGATTATCATAGTTGTGTTTCATCTTTTGAGCGATAGACTCCTTTGATACAAGAGAATCTAACCTATCATAATCATTATCATTTAGAAACAGTGGCAAATTGTCATATACAAAGGTCAACATAGACTCAACGATAGAGTCATTGACCCCCATAGAAAGAGAGGCGTTATTTCTGAAATACTCGTTTTTGTTAATTTCCGTAGAAAAATCTTCAGCACATGAAATAAGACTATCTATATTATCACCGTCCTGCTTGGCTGTAAACATAACAACAAACTTATCTTTAGCCTTTATGTTATCAAAGATTAACGATATGTCATGCTCTTGTTTTGGGAAGAAGTTAGTTATATCCTCAACATAGCGCACCTTTATAGAGGCTAATGTCATAAGTATGGTAGACGAGATAAGGATCAACCACATCACCAACTTATGCTGGGAGAAATATTGGTATATTTTGATAAAAAAATTACTCATTTGATTTACGTCTGAATGCTAAAAGAGAAAAATATGATATTATATATGCCATTGTTCCGCATATTAAGGCAAACACTATTGCCCCATAAATATATTGAAATAAATCGTTATAAACATTTGAAAATGTTATTGACGATAAATTTAGTGTTACATCTCGATCTAAAAGCAAGCCCCCAACACAGAAACTACCATATAAAATGAATGGGATACAAGGTGGGATGCTGATATTAGAACTTATGATTGTTAAAACCTTATTAAGTTTTAACATATGAGCTGTAATGCCAGCAGCAATCATCTGATAGCCCCAGATAGGCACAATGCCAAAGAAGACACCAAGCCCTATTGATGCAGCGACTTTGGAATTAGACTCCTTAGTATCGGTAAGGTTTTCTCTTATAAATCGTTTAATATTCTCTTTGGAGATAGAGTGAATAAAGATATATGGGTAATAGAGTAACAAAGCAATAATGACCAAAAAACTATTTAGAATGCTTATTCTTGTAAAGTCTTTTAGCGGTTTAAAATGAGAAACTCTTTCTTCTTGTGGAGGGTAATACACATGAATAGGGATATTTATAACATTTACGCCTCTCCATGCTGCTCTAACAATTACCTCAACTTCAAACTCATACCTATTAGAAAAATAGCGCATATCTCCTATTTTTTTAATAGGATATAGACGATAGCCCGACTGTGTATCTTCTAATTTTTTGCCTGTCTCGATCAAATACCAGAAGTTAGAGAATTTATTAGCGAAAGTATTTTTTGAAGGCATATTATCTGCCTTTAAGTTACGTGCTCCTATGATTAATGTATTAGGCGTTTCTGATAATTGTTTGGCAAAGTTACTTATATCTGAGGCATAGTGTTGACCGTCAGAATCCAAAGTTAACACATAGTCATATCCTTGTTCTAAGGCGTATTTAAAAGATTGTCTGATAGCATAACCTTTTCCCTTATTTGGCAAATATGAGATATATTCTACTGTAGACGACTTAATCGTTGTCAATGTATCATCGGTAGAACCGTCATTGACAATAAGGATGTTATTAGTATATTGTTTTACCTCTCCAATAACATTAGCTAAAGTCCCGGCATTGTTATATGTCGGGATTACAACTAATACCTTATATTCGGTAAGTATCTCTTTAACGTCTGTCATGCTATATCAATGTAGCTTTTAATTTCATTATTTTTGTCTCTCCATCCATAACCATCGCCATCACATTTATAAAGTCAGACTCTTCTTCGATAGTCATATTAACATTTAGTATACTATGAGAGGAAGGCTCTATTGCCGATAAAAACTTACATTCCTTGATATAGTCGTATCTAACTTGACGTGATACAATATCCTCAATACAATCCTTAATCATATTGATAGTACAAACACCAGGAACAACAGGATGTTGAGGAAAGTGCCCATTAAATATAATATGGCTTGTTATAACTTCTGCACTATATTTGAACACCTGCTCCGAAGAAGATAAAAACTTAACTTTAAAAACCTTGTTATTCATACGGCTATTTTATTGTAAAGATAGACTTAATAATCTGTTGGTTTATCTTTTTGTTTGTAAATCTATATGAGGTATAGCCTCCAGAGGCCTCATCAATACGGAGGGTGTTAAGTGTAAGGTTTGAATTATCGAAGTACATAGTTATCGCTGCTATATATTTTTGTATTCGTTTTTCTGATGGTGTTAGCTTGACTTTATATTCATCATTATATTTCTCAACGTTCATATTCCATCCCCTCCCAAGTTTTGAGACATCTCCAGACATACACGCCTGCATCATATATGAAATTTGAGACATCATGGGGTTAGATGAGGCATTTGCTTGTAGTTTTTTACCTGAAGAAACGATGGTGAAACTATCACCATTCATCAAGATTTTATCTCCCATTGGTTCAGAGTAGTGCAACGCCATGAGTCCAGAATTATTATAATAAAACATCCCTTTGCTATTTATGGGTTGTTTTATATTTTTCACTTTCTTTATTTGTGTAAAATTACATTGGATAGTAGTGTTGGTGCTACTAACTTTCTCAAGCTTATTCTTAAATTCATGTTCAACGTTATCTGTTTGTGCCGATGCTGAAAGAAAGAGCAAGTTTAGTAATATGGTTAAACTAATTTTTAACATTGTTATTATAGATTAAAAAGTTTATTTATGGTAACAGCCCTTAGACCTCTTTTTTTTATCTCAACGAGGATGCTCTCTAAAAGCAAATCTGCATTTTCTCGATTATCGTGAAGAAGTATAACTTTTCCACCGTCAATTTGTTTTGTAACTCTATGTTTCACTATATCTAAATCTTGTCCCATAGTGTCGAAAGATCGAATGCTCCATCCTATTGATATTAACCCCGATTTTTTAACAGCTTTGGCGATCATTGGGTTTGTTACTCCGAATGGTGGACGAAACAGTGTCACATCAATGTCCGCAGACTGCTTTAAAACAGCTGTACACATACTTATATCGTTGTAGATAGACTGAGAAGACTTAAAGGGAAGATCCCAAATGTGACTATAAGAGTGGTT
>JAVVUK010000021.1:11958-21342 GCA_036653215.1 Rikenellaceae bacterium | reverse complement strand
AGATCCTACATTTGCTATTGTGAGACCAACGACTGGTGCCATTGTCGTTCCTAACGATAAAGACATTGTTGAAACATTTAAGGTTACTTTAAGCCAACCTGCTACTGAAGCAACAACAATAAATCTTGCCGTTACATCTACTGCTACTGCTGCAAGTGGTGTGTTGTCTGCTGCTACTGCTGAGTTTGCGGTTGGTGAAGCATCGAAAGATGTAACCATCACATTTGCTCATGCAGACTTCACAGCTGCTTCTGTCCTTGCTGATGTGACTGTTACTGCTTCTCATGCAACTATTGTAGCAACAACGGCTACTATTGTTTATAATGTTAAAGGTACAACTGTCGTTGTCCCAATTAAAGCTCTTTGTGAGGTGGCTGTAGGTGGTAATGGAAATTACTTTATGGCAAAACAATTTGTTGTTGGTGATTATACTTCTGTGGCTCATACAGAAAACATCCCTTATACAAATCTTACAAAAACTGTTACAGCTAAAATAAAAGTAGGTGATAATATAACAATCACAGGTAAAAACAATAATTCAGGTGAAGGTGATCCTTACCTTGCTATTGCTTGGGTAGACTGGGATGGTAATGGAACTATCGGTGCCGATGAAATTGTTATGAATGAACCTATTGTTGCAGGGCTTAATGGTGCAGACTCTCCTGTTGCAACTAAAGCTCTTGCTGTGCGACAAGGTACAAAAGCAGGTAAATATGCTATGCGTATTGGTACAATGTTTGGTGACGTAGAAGATCCTACTACTTTGGGTGATGGTTGCGGAAAGCAAGAAACATACGATTTCACAGACCTTATCATAGATCTTTCTTTATAAGTAAAGATTGTTCAATATATAACAAGAGCGGGGTGTCAATACGGCACCTCGCTCTTGTTGTTGTAAATATGTCTTTTATTTGCTTGATTATGTCAAAAAATTAGTACATTTGTTCGACTAAAGCACTTGAGTGCTTTTTATTTATAAATATAGTACAACCTTATCACTAAATGAGTGTGGTTGCAAAATCTTTAGGTTTTATGGCAAATGTAAAATTTTATAGCGGCGAGGAGATCCCATTGGAGCTTCATAAAGTTCGTGTTGTGCAAAAATTACACCTCGTTCCTATTGAACGTCGTCTTGAGGCAATCAAGGAAGCTGGTTTTAACACTTTTAAACTAAACACTACAGAAGTATTCTTGGATATGCTTACCGATAGTGGAACAAACGCAATGAGCGACAATCAGATATCGGCGATGATGCGTGCTGATGATGCTTATGCAGGATCACAGAGTTTCTATCGTCTTAAAAAGGCTGTTGAGGACGTGTTGGGTAAGAAATACCTACTTCCTGTTCACCAAGGACGTGCGGCAGAAAATGTTATTTCTAAGACTTTCATAAAGAAAGGCGACATAATCCCTATGAACTATCACTTCACTACTGCCCTTGCTCACATAAATGAGAATGGGGGAACGGTAAAAGAGTTCTTGTATGAAGATGCGTTACATATAAAGTCAAGTAACCCTTTTAAAGGGAACATAAACATAGAACGTCTCGAAAGTTGCATAAAAGAGTTTGGCACGGAGAAAATTCCTTTTATACGTATGGAAGCCTCGACAAACCTTATTGGAGGACAGCCTTTCGCTATGTCTAACCTTATGGATGTACGACGCATAGCCGACAAATATGGCATCATGCTTGTCCTTGATGCTTCTCTTATTGGTGAAAATGCTTATCTCATACAACAACGTGAGGAGCAATGGAAAGAAAATTCACTCGAAGATATAATAAAGATGATGACAGGACTTGCAGACCTTGTATATTTCTCGGCTCGTAAGTTAAGCTCTTCTCGTGGTGGTGGTATATGCACAAATCGTAAAGACCTATATCTGAAAATGGAAGCTTTAATTCCTCTATATGAAGGGTTTCTTACTTATGGAGGTATCTCTGTGCGTGAGATTGAAGCTATGGCTGTGGGGCTATATGAGACTTTAGATGTTGCTTATATCTCTCAAAGCCCAGAGTTTATAAAATATTTTGTTAACAAACTTGACAAAAAAGGAATTCCAGTGGTTACTCCTGCAGGAGTGTTAGGATGTCACGTCGATGCGACAGGCTTTTGTCCTCACATCCCACAAAGTGAATATCCAGCAGGATCTTTGGCTGCTGCTTTCTACCTAATATCTGGAGTACGTGGAATGGAGCGTGGTACCATGTCGAGTGTGAGAGATGAAAACGGAGTCGAGGTTTTGGCCGATGTGGAGCTTCTTCGTCTTGCGATCCCTCGTCGTGTGTTCACCTTGTCGCAAATAGAATATGCATACGACCGTCTTACTTGGTTGTGGGATAATAAAGAGCTTATAGGAGGTCTTAAATTCACTTATGAACCTCCAGTGTTGCGTTTCTTCATGGGAGAGCTTGAGCCTCTTACAGACTGGCCTGCTCGCTTAGTAGAGAAATTCCGCAAAGACTTTGGTAATAGCTTATAAACGACAAACATCTTGCTTTGGCAATAAGGCTCTTTGGTAGTTGTCAATATGGATTATAAAAGAAACCGCCCTGCATAACAATTTATGCAGGGCGGTTTCTTTATCGTATAGATTTTATTTTTTCACTAACTTAAATACAACTTGCATAGTTACCGAAAGTTCTATTTCTTTAAATGAGATAGGTGTATAGCTCTCTGCCTCATTGGCACTGTCACCTTTCATGGCAAGCATCATAGGACGAGACTCAGCGTTATAGTTGTTTTCATAATATCTTACATATAACACATCGCTCACAAGGTCTTTTGTAGCATCGGCAATAACTGTTGCACTATGCTTAGCTTTGTTTACAGCTTCTACCTTAAGAGAGTCTATCATCTTGTCACTATCGGCATAGACGGCACGCATTATATTAACATCAGAGATACCTCCTTGTTTAAGGGTAGATATGATTGTCGTTAGTTGTGCAGCGTCGTTTATGATAAGTTGATAGCTTTTAGATAATACGATCTTACCTTTAGAATTGAAGTTGCTGTCGTAGTAGCTAAAAGAAAGTTGATTATCGACAAAAAAAAACAATTTTCTTAAGGGTAGGTATGAGTATACTCTTCTCTGTTAACTCAATTCCCTTTTTTCCGCCGCCAAGATTATCTGCTATGACAATCTGAACATAAAATTTGTTTGGAGCAACCATAACTTTAGCGGTTGTCGTAATATCTATGTTTCTATCAACAGGGTATGAGCTTTGTGCTGTTGCAAATGTTGCTGAACAAAGCAATATTAGTGCTGTTACAAGATACTTTTTCATAATATTAATTTTTAGGGAATATGATATTAATTATCGAGCTTCAAATTTACGAGGCTTAACCATCTTTTCTGGTGAAAGGACATCTTCAAGCTCTTCTTTAGTCATATATTTCTTAGCTAAGACAAGTTCTACAAGACCTTTGCCTGTTGCCATAGCTTCGGCAGCAAGTTCCGTAGATACCTCATATCCAAGATAAGGATTTAGGGCAGTGACAAGACCTATGCTGTTATAGACAAGCTCTTTGCAATGTTCCTTGTTGGCTGTGATGCCGACAATACATCTCTCACGTAGGGTGTTCATGCCGTTTGTAAGCATTTCCATAGATTCGTTGATGCTATAAACGATAATTGGCTCCATAGCGTTAAGCTGAAGTTGTCCAGCCTCACAAGCCATCGTGATAGTGATGTCGTTACCTGTTACTTTAAATGCTATTTGACTTACAACCTCTGGAATAACAGGGTTCACCTTGCCCGGCATGATTGTAGAGCCCGGTTGCATAGGTGGTAGGTTGATCTCGTTAAATCCGGTACGTGGACCCGATGATAGAAGACGTAGGTCGTTACAGATTTTTGATAATTTGATAGCAAGACGTTTCAAGACAGCTGAATACATGATGAATACGCCAGTGTCACTTGTCGCTTCTACCATATCTGTTGATGCCACGAAAGGCATTCCTGTAATGTCACGTAGGTGCTTAACACAAATTGGAGTATAGTCGGGGTCTGAATTTATGCCTGTACCAATTGCAGTAGCCCCCATATTTACCTCAAGCAGAAGTTTCGAGTTTTGCTCAAAACGTCCTACTTCCTCTTTAAGGGTAGAGGCAAAAGCATGAAATTCTTGTCCAAGTGTCATAGGGACAGCATCTTGCATCTGTGTACGTCCCATTTTTATAACGTCGTTAAACTCAACAGCCTTGTCGTCAAATGATTTGATAAGCAATTTTAGAGTATCTACAACTTTTGTTGTGCTGAGAAGCATAGATATGCGGACAGCGGTAGGATAAGCGTCGTTTGTAGATTGAGATAGGTTGATATGGTTGTTAGGGTGGCAATATTTATATTCACCACGTTTATGTCCCATTTTCTCAAGTGCGAGATTAGCAATAACCTCATTGGCATTCATGTTTGTAGATGTACCGGCACCGCCCTGTATCATATCAACTACAAAATGATCGTCATATTTGCCGCTCTTAACTTGCTGGCAAGCATATATGATAGCATCTGCAACTTTGGGGTCTAACATCCCTAAATCCCTATTCGCCATAGCTGCAGCCTCTTTAACAATAGCTAAGCCTTTAACGAAATTTGGAAACATACCAAGTTTCACCCTTGAGATGTCGAAATTTTCAACAGCTCTAAGAGTTTGAATACCAAAATAATATTCAGTAGGAACTTTTTTATCACCAAGTAAGTCGTGCTCTAAGCGAGTCTCACCTGAAACATTGATCTTATTCATATAATTGATTTATAAAATTTTTCATCTCTTGTTGTACCTTTTGAGCTTCCTTAGCAGCACCTTCGGCAAATTGCTCTCCCTTGTCAGCATATATTATACCACGAGAGGAGTTTACAAGCAACCCACACCTTTTGTTAAGCCCATATTTTGCCACTTCCGATAAACTACCGCCTTGTGCTCCTATTCCGGGAACAAGTAAAAAATGGTCGGGTACAATTTTACGTATGCCACCTATCATCTCTGCCTTTGTGGCTCCGACAACAAACATCGTGTTTTCAACTGTCCCCCATGAAGAGGCTGTGCGTAACACCTTTTCATATAGAAATTCGCCACTTTCCAACTTCTGCATCTCAAAATCTTGAGCCGAACCGTTTGAGGTTAGGGCAAGAAGAACAGCCCACTTACCTTCATATTTCAAAAATGGAGCAGCCGTGTCAACCCCCATATATGGAGATAGCGTAACCGCATCAACACAACTTTCCTCAAAAAAAGCCCTTGCATACATTTCAGAGGTGTTTCCTATATCTCCACGTTTTGCATCGGCAATGACTAAGATTTCCGGATATTTATCTTTTATATAGTGCACAGTCTTCTCGTAACTCTCCCATCCTCCTTTTGCAGCCTCATAAAAGGCAAGGTTTGGCTTGTAAGCAACGACAAATGCAGCCGTTGCGTCAATTATAGCTTTGTTAAAAGCAAATATGGGGTCTTCCTCTTTTAGAAGATGTGTTGGTATTTTTTTTATATCTGTATCTAACCCCACACACAAAAAGCTCCCTTTCTTCTTTATCTCACCAAAAAGTTCCGTTGTTGTCATATCTTTGTCTGTTATGCGTTTTCGTTGGCTTTGAGACGCTCAGCGTTTTCGGCAAATTGAAGCTTGTCGATGACATCTTGGATCTCTCCATCCATAAATATAGCAAGGTTGTATGTGGTATATCCGATACGGTGGTCGGTCATACGACCTTGTGGATAGTTATATGTACGTATCTTGGCAGAACGGTCACCCGAAGAGACCATAGTCTTACGGCTTGCCGAAATAACGTCCAGGTATTTTTGGTATTCAAGGTTATAGATACGTGTACGAAGCTCTTCCATAGCTTTGTCGAAGTTTTTAAGCTGCGACTTTTGGTCTTGACATTGTACGACAATGCCCGTTGGAACGTGAGTAAGACGGATAGCAGAATAGGTAGTATTTACCGACTGACCGCCTGGACCTGAGGCGCAAAAAGTATCTTTACGTATATCTTCAGGTTTTATATCTACGTCGAACTCTTCAGCCTCCGGAAGCACAGCCACAGATGAGGCAGATGTGTGAACACGACCTTGAGTCTCTGTTTGTGGAACACGCTGAACACGGTGAACTCCAGATTCGTATTTTAGTACGCCATAGACGCCATCGCCCATAACTTTGACTACTATTTCTTTATAACCCCCAGAAGTACCTTCTGTGATAGAGTTAATCTCATATTTCCAACCTCTCTTCTCAAAGAAACGACAATACATACGGAAAAGATCTCCGGCAAAGATCGCCGCCTCATCTCCTCCAGCACCGCCACGTATCTCCAAAATAGCATTTTTAGAGTCTTGAGGGTCTGCTGGTATAAGAAGCAATTTCAACTCATCTTCTAAAACAGATACTTGTGGTTCTAATACGTCTAACTCGTCTTTCGCCATTTCTCGCATCTCCTCGTCTTTTTCGGTGTTGAGGATCGCCTTTGCATCTTCTATGTTACTGAGCACAGATCTGTATTTCTCACTCGCCACAACGATAGGAGTAAGTTCTTTATACTCTTTGTTGAGAGCGATATACTTCTTCATGTCTGACATAGAATCAGGGTCTGCAACCTGTTTTGCTATATCGTCATATTTGGCTTTCAGCCCTTCTAATTTCGTTAATATCCTGTTATCTGCCATCTAAGGTTTTTAGTATTAAATTTTCTGTATGGTGCAAATATACACTTTTTTAGACGAAAAGAATGATAAATAGCTAAAATTATTAAACATCTTATAACCCTTAAAATAGGCATAAGGTTATGTGTCAAGATTTATTGTAAAAACAGCTTGTTTTATATATCATTTCTACCTATATTTGTGGTCATAAATTTAGAAACCGTTTTTGATAATATAAACTAAAATAAAATCGCAATATGTTTACCCTTTTACAGACTGCTGAGGCAGTAACAAAGACCATAGAGAACGTATCTCAATCAATCCCTGCGTCAGCTGCGGATACTTCAATGGGGCTTGGAGAACTAATTATGAAAGGTGGATGGCTGATGATACCGTTGGCTATTTTGCTTGGGGCATTTATCTTTATTTTTGTTGAGCGTCTGCGTGTGATTAACAGAGCCTCAAATATAGATGTCAATTTTATGAACCAAATAAAAGATTTGATGTATGAGGGTAAGATAAAAGTAGCCCTTAAAGTATGTAAAGATACAGACAGCCCCATAGCACGTATGGTGGAAAAAGGTATCGAGCATCTTGGTCGTCCAATGAGCGATATACACTCGTCTATCGAAAATGTGGCAAACTTAGAAGTGTCAAAGTTAGAGCAAAATCTTCCTTTCCTTGCCACTATTGCTGGTGGTGCTCCGATGATTGGGTTCTTAGGTACTGTAATAGGTATGGTAGAGGCGTTTATGGATCTTTCACAAGCAGGTGGAGCCGTTGACCTTCAACTTCTTTCAAGTGGTATGTATACCGCTATGGTAACAACAGTGGCTGGTCTTACAGTAGGGATACCTGCCTATTTCGGCTATAACTACCTCGTACAAAGAATAGAAAAACAGGTGTTCCAAATGGAAGCTAACTCAATAGCATTTATGGACATCCTTAATCAACCGGTAGAAGAGTAATAAATATTATGGCAATAAAAAGAGGCTCAAAAGTAGAATCATCATTTGGGGCAGCATCAATGACAGACTTGATGTTCCTTCTGTTGATATTCCTAATGGTAGCCACAACACTTATAAATACAAACGCTCTGAAGATATTACTTCCCCAGAGCAGTAATCAGGTGAGCGATAAGCCTACAACAACAATCTCCGTTACTGAGGATCTTCAATATTTTGTTGATAAACAACCTATGCCTTTTGAGAATATAGAAACTACATTAAAAGCAAAGTTTAACGGTGTTGAAAAACCTATAATAATGCTTAATATGGATAAGAGGGTGTCGGTAGAGGAGTTTGCTAAGGTGATGAACATCGCCAAAAGAAATAACTACTCACTTCTTATGATGACTCAACCATAATCATAATGCACTATTACAAAGAGGATAGATTTAAAAATAGCGACCGTCGAGCTGCTTTGTTTGCTACACTTATATATGTGGCAGCACTTGTTGCGCTATTTTTCCTTGTAAAAGTGAGCAGGGAGAATACCCTTATTCACAATCCACCCCTTGTAAATTCCATAATCATGGATTTTGGCGATGCTAATATTGCAGCTCCTAATATTGCTGCAAATGAGCAGCAGGAAGCCCAAGATGAAGAGGTAGAAGATGTTAACGATCCTCAGAGGGTAAATAATACCACAATAGATAAAGGTGTTGTAAAAAGTAAAAAACGTATAGATAGCGTCGCTACACGTCCACAGCAGAAGATAAATACTCTTGCTCTATATAGTAAGAAAAATAGTGTCAGTAAGGCAAATAGCAATAATGGCGTGGTGAGTAATTCTCCGGAGGGGGGTAGTCCTAATGGAATAAAAAACAGTACTGGAAATAGTCAGAGCGGCTCTTTTTCTCTTGAAGGACGTTCCATAGCGGGAAAGCTCATTTCCCCTTCTTATACTAAAAATAGTGAAGGTAAGATAGTGATTAATATAAAAGTAAATAGGGATGGTGTTGTTACAGATGCCTCATTTAACCCTCAACACTCTACAATTTCAGATGCTAACATGATAGAGGCGGCTTGCAAGGCGGCTTTAGGAACTCGTTTTAGCCGTAAGAGTAATGCTCTGTTTGTTCAAACAGGGACGATAACCTATAATTTCAAATTGCGATAGAATATAGTAATATGCGCTGATGGAGTACTCCGAGCGTCTTTTTATTGCTAATGATATATGTTTATCAACGTTATTGTGGATAGACGATCATTTTTTACTTCTGTCTATATTATATCCGATGGGGTTGCGAGGCTTCTCGGTAATTGGTGCTTTAACCGATAACTCCCCAATAGCTAAATATATGTTGTCTATCTCTTTACGCAAATCTTCGGAAAGGTCGTTTACATCTTTTAACGTATCTTCTCCGTTCATCTCTAAAGCCTCTATTTTAGCTCTTAACTCTCTTATTTCTGCCGATTGTAGATTGGTGTTTATTAGATATTCTCTCATGGCAACAAAAGCATCCATAATAGAGATACTTACTTTCACAGCTATTTCACTATGTAATACAGCGGATAACATTGACACTCCTTGTTCTGTGAAAGCGTAAGGAAGATATTTTATATTCGTCCCTCTAACACCGTTCATGGTGCCAAATTGGTACCTTGATATTTCTTCTTTTGTAAGTTGAAACATAAATCTATCGGGGAAACGTTCGATGTTACGTTTAACAGCTCGGTTAATAGCTTTTGTCTCAACTTGGTATAGGTCGGCCAAATCACGGTCTAACATGACCTTCTTACCTC
>JAVVUK010000021.1:0-11858 GCA_036653215.1 Rikenellaceae bacterium | reverse complement strand
GCTCTGTATTATTTGCAGCTCTTCCATAATTAAAGGATATCCCTTTTCTAAATGATTAATCTATGCAGTAGGCTGCTAAGTATTAGAGTTTAAGCTTAAACTGAGACTTTAAAGTAGTCCTCTCACAATAGTGGCATTCAATAGAAAGAGCCTCTTTGTCGATTACTGTAAAGCGTGTTGTTACATTTTGCAAATTGGTGATACACATAGGATTGGCGCATTTTATATTGCCCTCTATGGTGTCTGGAACTTGAACTTTTACTTTTCTTTCGACCTTAAAATCTTTGATATAGCTTACTCGTGCTTGTGGCGCAAAAGCTATGATTTTATTTATTTGATCTTCCCCGATATGAACATCGGCGATTTTTATGATTGCTTTTTTCCCAATTCTCACACTATCGAGGTTTGTGCCGAAGGTGATCCTGTTACTCATCTTGTCGAGTTGTAGGATGTTCATCACGTCAAATAGATTTTGAGATGGGATATGGTCTATGACGGTGCCATTCTCTATGGCACTGACTTCTAATACGCTTTTCTTTGTTTCCATATTAATAACATTAAGATGTTAATAGATAGGTTATTACTCCTATTTAGCCCCTAAAAGGTATGATATTATCGCCATACGTGTGTAAACGCCGTTTCTTGTCTGTTGAAAGTAGTATGCTTGTGGCGTGTCGTCAACATCGGTGCTTATCTCGTTTACACGTGGTAGAGGGTGTAAGATTTTCATATTTTCTCTCGTTCCCTCAAGCATAGAGCGGTGTAGCACGTAAGCATCTTTCACCCTTTCATATTCCATAAGGTCGCTGAAACGCTCTCTTTGAACACGTGTCATATATATAATGTCGACATCTTTTATATGTTCCATCATGTCTCGTGTCTCTGAATATTCCATGTTTTTATCTTTCATAAAATGGATATATTCGGATGGGAGGTCTAACTCTTCCGGAGAGACGAGTATGATTTTAGCGTTGAAGTGAGATAATGCCTGTATTAGGGAGTGTACGGTACGTCCATATTTAAGATCCCCAACCATCATAACAGTTATGTCATTTAAAGTACCTTGAGTTTTCTTTATAGAATATAAGTCAAGAAGCGTTTGGCTTGGGTGTTGGTTCGATCCGTCGCCAGCGTTGACGATAGGCACTGAAGCGACCTCTGTTGCATAGCGAGCAGCCCCCTCCACAGAGTGTCTCATGACTATCATGTCGCTATAATTGCTTATAGTAGATATTGTGTCGTGAAAAGTCTCTCCTTTAGTTTGGCTTGTATTCGAGGTGTCCGAAAATCCGATTACCCTGCCTCCAAGTCTATTGATGGCACTTTCAAAGCTAAGACGTGTACGTGTTGATGGTTCAAAGAAGAGTGAGGCTATGACTTTCCCTGCAAGTACTTGTTGTTGTGGGTTAGCCTCAAAATCAGCCGCTATATCCATTATTCTAAGGATCTCCTCTTTTGAGAAGTCGTTTATGGATACTAAAGATTTACATCTGTTCATATAGTTATCTGTCTATTTGTTTATCGTAACACCTTCTATATCAAGTAGTCTACCTGTAAGAATTTCCTCTTGATCACGCCTTATTGATAGTTTCATGGAGCATAAATTTCCAAAATCTTGTTTCTCAACATTTGGAGATAGCTCTTTTACAACTTTCATGACGCTGTTTATAGTCTCGTAACCAAATGAAATATTAAAGAAAGCCTCAATATTTTTCTCTACAATAGTACTGTTTCTTATCACGTCTGCCGCTGCTTCACGATATGCCTTTATGAGCCCTGAAACGCCTAATTTTGTGCCTCCGAAATAACGAATTACAACAATTAGAATGTTTGTTAGTCCTGTTGACACTATTTGTCCGAGTATTGGCTTCCCCGCTGTTGAGGATGGCTCTCCATCGTCCATCGTACGTGTTCGAACCTCATCGACTCCTAATTTCCAAGCATAACAGTGGTGGCGTGCATCAAAATATTTCTTACGTAACTCGACAAGGATAGGTTTTATATCGTCCTCCGACTCTAAAGGGAAAGAAAGAGAGATAAAACGACTTCCTTTTTCTTTATATAGACCTTCTGCTGTCTCTGTTATCGTAAAATAGCTATCCATATTAACACTGTTAACCTACTTGCGAGCCACTACGGATCTCGCTTTCAGGCTCAACGGTGACAAGTTTCCCTGTGGCATCCTCCGCCATAAGTATCATACCTTTCGACTCTATGCCCTTGAGCTCACGTGGAGCAAGGTTTATGAGTACTAAGACGTTTTTGCCGACCATCTGCTCGGCACTGTAATATTCGGCAATGCCTGAAACAATAGTGCGTGTATCTACACCTGTATCTATGGTTAGCTTAAGTAGTTTTTTTGTTTTAGGGACCTTCTCGGCATGAGTGACTTTTGCTATGCGAATATCCATCTTAGCAAAATCCTCAAACGAGATAGTCTCCTTTTGTGGTTCTACGACTTTGTTTTTCGCAAGGTTGTCTAATTTAGTTTGTTGAAGACGTGCTATGGCAGCATCTATAACATCATCTTCAATTTTTTCAAAAAGAAGAGTTGCTACTTCGACTTTATGTCCTGCTTCTATAAGATTGTCTCCTCCAAGTTGTGCCCAACCGAAATTATCCTTGTTAAGAATTTTTAATATCTTGTCGGCTGTAAAAGGCATAAATGGCTCTATGGCAATTGCTATGTTAGCTGTGATCTGTAGAGCAATGTTCATTATTGTTGCCACACGTTCAGGGTCTGTCTTTATAACTTTCCAAGGTTCTGTTTCGGCAAGGTATTTATTACCTATACGAGCAATGTTCATTGCGTCTTTTAGAGCTTCACGAAACTTGTAATTTTCGATGTTTCCCTCTAAAGTAGCTTTTGTGTCTCTTATCTCTTTTAATATTGCCTCGTCATAAGGGGTAAGTTCTCCTCTTTGAGGTGTTATGTTATTGTAATATTTTTGAGTTAAGACCATGGCACGATTTACAAAATTGCCAAGTATCGCCACAAGCTCGTTGTTGTTACGTGCTTGGAAATCTTTCCACGTGAAATCATTGTCCTTAGTCTCTGGGGCATTGGCACATAAGACATAACGAAGCACATCTTCCTTGCCTTTAAAATCCTCAAGGTATTCATGTAGCCATACCGCCCAGTTGCGAGAAGTAGAGATTTTATCACCTTCAAGATTTAGAAATTCGTTGGCAGGTACATTTTCCGGAAGTATATAGTCGCCATGTGCTTTTAGCATGGCAGGGAATACGATGCAGTGGAATACTATGTTGTCTTTGCCAATGAAGTGTACCATCTTAGTATCTTCACTCTTCCAATATTTCTCCCAATCGGGAGTTAACGCCTTAGTGGCAGATATATATCCTATCGGCGCATCAAACCATACATATAAGACTTTACCCTCTTCGCCCTCGATAGGTACAGGGATCCCCCAATTTAAGTCACGACTCACGGCACGAGGCTGAAGTCCCATGTCTAACCAACTTTTGCATTGCCCATAGACGTTACTCTTCCATTCTTTGTGGTCTTCCAAAATCCACTTTTTCAGAAATGGCTCATATTCATTTAGAGGAAGATACCAATGCTTAGTCGATTTTAGGGTAGGCTTAGAACCTGTGATTGTCGATTTTGGATCTATAAGGTCTGTTGCGTTAAGCGAAGTACCACATTTTTCACATTGATCTCCATATGCGCCATCGCTTTTACAATGAGGACAAGTGCCTGTAATATAGCGATCTGCCAAAAACTGTCCAGCCTCTTGATCGTAATATTGTTCGGAAGTCTGTTCTATAAATTTACCCTCGTCGTATAACTTCTTGAAAAATTCGGAAGCTGTCTTGTGATGTAGCTCCGAAGAGGTACGATGGTATATGTCGAATGATATACCAAGACCTTTGAAAGCGTCTTTTATTATGGTGTGATATTTGTCTACAATATCTTGTGGTGAAACGCCCATCTGACGAGCTTTGATGGTTATAGGGACTCCATGTTCGTCTGATCCACAGATAGATATAACGTCTTCACCACGAAGGCGAAGATAACGTACATATATGTCAGAGGGGATGTATACTCCTGCCAAGTGTCCTATGTGTACAGGTCCATTTGCATAAGGCAGAGCCGATGTTACTAAATATCTTTTTGGTTTATTAGTCATTATAGTAAAAATGATAAGTCGTTATTTCTGTTTAATTCATATGGCTTTTCACCGAAACGGAAGATACGCATTGGGCGTTCTCCGATAAGTTCTATTTTTGTATCTTCAATTTTCAAGATACATCCTTCACGAAGTCCTACAACCCTCATCTCTTGATTGGCTGCTATATACTCTTCTATGCGTTGCTCTCTTGTCTCTCCGGCATGACCATCGGGATGAGCGTCTAAATAATGAGGATTTATCTGAAATGGAATAAGGTTTAGAGCCTTAAAAGATTGAGGTTCAACGATAGGCATATCGTTTGTTGTACATATAGTCGGACAAGTAACATTCGACCCTGCGCTCCACCCTACATAAGGAGTGCCATCCAACACCTTAGAACGTATTGCCTCTATGAGTCCAAATCGTTGCATATACATGATAAGAGAAAATGTGTTTCCTCCTCCAACAACAATAGCGTCTGCCTTTTCTATCGCTTCTCTTTGATTTTGGTAGTGGTGTACAGAATCTACTTCTATACCGATCTCACTAAAGCGGTTTGCGACACGTTTTTGATATTCATCATATGAGAAAGTGACTGCTGCGTAAGGCACAAACATCACTTTTTTAACGTTATAACGGCAGAGAAATTCTCTGATATTATGTTTTGGGTAGTCAAGATATGGCTCACCCGCATTTGTGGAGTTGCTTATAAGAAGTAGTTTCATAATTATTTTTTTACATTACAAAGGTAAAAAAAATATATGACGTTGACTATTTTTATTTAAACAGTTTGTTGCGAACAATAAAAAAGGCTACCCGAAGGTAGCCTTTTTACTATTTAACTGATTTTACTATTTGCTCAAATGCTTGAGGATGGTTTAAAGCGATGTCAGCTAAAACCTTACGGTTAAGAGCGATGCCGCTTTTGTGGATCTTACCCATAAATTCTGAGTAATTCATTCCGTAAACTCTTACTGCGGCGTTGATACGTTGTATCCACAAACCTCTAAATTCACGTTTTTTGTTTTTTCTGTCTCTGTAAGCATAGGTTAACCCTTTCTCAACAGTGTTTTTGGCAACTGTCCACACGTTTCTGCGTGAACCGAAATTGCCTTTTGCCATCTTTAGGACTTTTTTCCTTCTGGCACGAGATGCTACCGCATTTACCGATCTTGGCATAATCTTTTGTTGTTACGAGTAGTCAGCGGTCAAATGTGACACTTAGTAGCTGAGGTACTCAAATTAATAAATAAATAAAGTCTTCTTGCTACTAATGTAACATTGACTTAATTTCACGTAAGTTAACTCCATCAGCAATAGCTTTGTGAGTAAGGTTACGTTTTTGCTTTGTTGTTTTCTTTGTTAAGATATGGCTTTTGAAAGCGTGTTTCATCTTAACATTTCCACTGCCGGTAAGCTTGAAACGCTTTTTTGCTCCCGACTTAGTTTTCATTTTTGGCATTCCCGTAAATTTTTTTTGTTAAACAGTCTGCAAATATAGAGATTATTTTATTTAAAACAAAATAATAGAATATTTCTATCTATTATACCTCTTCATTTTCATTTCCTCCAAGCACATATCTAACATATTTCTCTTTGTATATGTCGCTGATGGTGACAAGAATGCCCGTCTCTTGCACATCCCCGAAGTCCGGATTTAGTGTAGAGCCAAAGATCCTCATCGTTGGTGAGAGGTTCATATATAAGTTAAACATAGGAGGTATATTTTCTCCCAAAGACTTTATCTCTTTTGATGCCATCTTATAATCATCCTCAAAGTTGCCGCTGAGGATAAAATTTGAAAGATCATATTTTTTTGTTAATAGCCTTCTTGATTTTATAGGGGTGACAAGGTTGTCTTTATCCTTGAAATATTTACCCATAAAGGCAAATAGCTTAACACAAGCCTCTTCGTTATAATCGAGATACATGGTGACCTTGCCAAAAAGGTAGTTCACGTGTGGGTATAATAACACCAATGAGCCCAACCCTTCCCACAGATTGTCGAGTGAATAGATGCTTTTCTTATTGCCGCTGCGACCTTGATATTTGGGTTGTATAAAAGAGCGACCGAGCTCTATCGTTTTAGGTAGAAATTCATCTCTGAAACGTTCTGAAAAATGAAAATAGTGTTCTGTTGATAGGTGCTTTGGGTGTGAATTAAAGCATACTATAAAACGATACCCCCCGATGATCTCATTGCTTTCGGGGTCGAAGACTATGAGTTGTTTGTATCCGTCTTCTGCCATGTCTTCTTCGTCTATGTCAACACTCTTTCCTGTGCCACCTCCGGCAGCTCTGAAAGTCTCTTCACGAAGTCTTCCTATCTCTTGCATAACAAGAGGAGAGGTATGGTAATCTATAATATATATGTCGTTTCCTCCTCTTTGTGTGGTTCTAATTTTGCCTACCTTTTGTAGCTCCGCCAAGATTTTATTGACAGGCACAGGTTGAATAACAGGCTCTTTTTCTGTCATATTTATCTTCTCTAAGTTTGTGAAGTTATTGCCGCTATTTTTTATTAGCGGGGTTTAGTTTATAACATTCATTTCTAATATAATCGACCCATTGAGCCGCACTTCTCTCTTCGTTAATGAGTCTTTCGTATGTTATAGGTTCTCCATAATAAATTACGATGTTCCCTTTTCCCTCTTTCTTAAAAAGCTCTTTCGGTAAGAGCAACATCTCAAGGTTTGCCTTTATTTTGAGACGTTTGCGTAAAAGAGCAAATCGATAGAAAAAAGCTGAGTTTTTGTCATCTACAAATGTTGGTACTATGTCTCTTTTACTATCTATAGCCTTGTTTATAAAGTTCTTATGCCACGTGGGGTCTGTCACTTTCCCATCAATGAGGCGTGAACACAACCCTGCCGGGAAGTATACTATCTGTGTGTTGCTATCAAAGCCTTTGCGTATCCCTATGGCATATTCTTCGCTTTGCTTGCCATGTTTGTTTATGGGAATAAAAATGTTGGCAACAGGCGTTAACCTCATCAATATATCATTAACAACGAGTTTGACGCTACTAAAGTATGCCTCTATGCTCTCAGCTAAAGAAAATCCATCCAATCCTCCTAAAGGATGGTTGGAGGCAAATATGTAACGTCCGTCTTTGCGTAGCTTTTCGATCCCAACAGATGTGCGTTTTATCTTTAGGTAGTCTAACGTGCTAGTTATAAAAGGAACTCCTTGTTTATCTCCACAACGCTCTAAAACATTATTTATCTGCTTTTGGCATATCAATTTTTCTATCCAACGTATGCAAAATCGGGGAATACGGCGGTAGAGTTCAGGCTGTTTTGTCCTCAATATCTCTGAGAGATCGACTCTTATCATAACGTCTCCAATTTTTTCGTCGGCATAAAAGTAATAAAAAAATGAAAATTATGCAAAAAAAGCAATAAAATTATAGTATATTTGTCTCTGAAAGTTGTGAGGCAATATAATTCATTAAATATTTAAAAATTAAAGCGTTGGTACAAGAAGATTGTTCGTCTTATCACTCATCTGTTTTATTAAAAGAGAGCGTTGACCTCCTTTTTATAAAGCCCGATGGCATATATGTCGACTTAACCTTTGGTGGTGGTGGGCATACAAAAGAGATTTTGAGCCGTCTTTCTTCGAGGGGTTTATTGCTTGCTTTCGACCAAGATGCGGATGCAAAAGTAAACCTGCCAAAAGATAAGAGGATTGTTTTTGTTGCTAATAATTTTAAATATCTAAGAGGGGTCTTAAGAAGTTACGGCATAGAACAGGTCGATGGTATAATTGCTGATTTGGGTGTTTCTTCTCACCATTTTGATGATGCACAAAGGGGTTTCTCCTTTCGTTTCGATGCGCCACTCGATATGAGAATGAATTGTAAAGCGTCTTTTTCGGCTTTAGATGTGGTAAATGGATATGAGCATACTCGCCTATTGGAGGTTATACGTGACTATGGAGAGTTGAAAAATCCGCAGAAAATAGCAAACGACATTATTGCTGCACGTCCTATAAATACAACACGTGAGCTTATAGATGCAGTGTCGGTGGTGAAACAGCAACACGAAGACACCAAGTTTTTAGCAAAGTTATTCCAATCTATCCGCATAGAAGTAAATGGCGAACTTGAGGCTTTAAAGATGATGCTTGAGCAAAGTGGCAAGGTGCTAAAGCGTGATGGACGTATATCGATTATCACATACCACTCTTTGGAAGATAGAATAGTAAAGAGTTACCTTAAAAATGGAAATCATACTTCGGAGGCGGATAAAGATTTTTATGGAAACATAAAATCGTCGTTCTCTCCCGATAAAAAAGTTATAACCCCTTCAGCAGAAGAGATAGAACGTAACCCAAGAGCAAGAAGCGCAAAGCTGAGAGGTGCTACAAAAATAGATGTCAAATAGCTTAATTTGATTTATAGATAAATGAAAGATTTTTCGAATACATTTTCGTCCGTAAGTAGTTGGATATGGAACTTCTTTATGATGAACAACAAAAATACACAAGCGTATTTTTCGTCTCACATAATAGTTGTTTTCCTTGTGATCCTTATATTTATAATATTTGAAGGTGTAGATTTTAAGACCAAAGAGCTTTATAAAGAGTATAACACTCTCAATGAGACACGTAACAAGATACATAACGTGGAAATGACAATTGGGAAAGAGTATATAATAAAGACAAGTGAAGATTATATCTTAGAGGAGGTGCAACGACGTGGAATTCCTCTTTATGAAAATGTGAAACCGCCAAAAAGGATATACTATGACCAATAAAGACTCTTTGGAACAACACAATATTAAGCGTGTAGCTCTCACTGAGGAGGAGCGGCAAGCAAGGGCGGAGCGTGTCCAACAACGTAAAGAGCAGCGTCAACGTGAGGCAGCAAGGGAGAAACAACGATTAGAGCGTGAGTTCATCCAGAAAGCCAAAGAGATGGAGTATATACGTCATTTTCACAAACCAGACAGACAAAAGGTGCGTGAACACGCTGATAAGACAGTCTTAACCATCATGTGGGTTGTGGTTTTTATGCTTACCATAGCCGTGATTCGTATCATATATATCCAAGTAAGTCCTCGTGGCGAGGCGTGGCGTTCCCTCATAGAAGCAAAATATATAGATGTCACTCCTCTGCCTGCACAAAGGGGGCGTATATTGTCGAGTGATGGTGCTATACTCGTTCAAAGTACACCGATCCATAAAGTTACGATAGACTTCAATACTGTTCGTAATAGCGATATGACAGATGAAAATTTGAGGAAAATATCGACAACTATGAGCCGCCTTTATCCAAGTGTCTCGGCTGGTGAATATATAAATCGTTTTAAAAGTTGGAAGAGAGAGGCAGAAAAACGTAAGTCTGTTGGGCGTTCGGCGACAGAGAAAAATATAATTCCCGGTAGTGTGGCAATAACAAGCGTCACTTTGGCGGCAATAGATACCCTTCCTATTTTCCGAAACAGCAAATATTCTGGTGGTATAATTGTCAGAACGACAATTATGCGTGAGGGGATATACGGAGAAATGGCACGTCGTGTCTTGGGGCGTATGCCCGACACTATTGCAGGTAAAAACGCATTCGGCATAGAACTCTCTTTCGATGAATATTTGCGTGGGAAAGACGGAATAGATGTGCGTCGTCGTTTTGCTAAAAACTTATGGGTTCCCGTTGCTTCCGAATGTGTAGCTCCGGTAGATGGTGCTGATGTTGTTACAACGCTTGATGCGAGGATGCAGCATTATGCTCATACGGCTCTTAAAAAAGCAATCACAGGGAGTCAAGCCATACGTGGTACTATAATCGTTATGGATGTCAAAACAGGTGAGATAAAAGCCCTTTCAAATTTAGGACTCACAAAAAGTGGAGAGTTGCGTGAGGATTACAACTATGGTATTGGTATGTTGATGTGTGTGGAGCCGGGATCAACTCTTAAGTTGATGACTTTGATGCAGCTTCTTGACCATACTCCTACCGAACTTACAGACACGGTACACACAGGAAACGGAAGACGTTTATTTTACGGTAGACCGGTTTCTGATACTCATGGTTATGGAACTGTAACTCTGCAAGTTGCTTTTGAAAAATCCTCTAATATAGGCTTCGCTGAGGCTATGTTGCGATATTTCGAGGGAGAGCCTGACAAATACGTTGAACTTATAAAAGAGAGGGGCATCACAAAACCATTTTTTCTTGGTATAGATGGTGAAGTGGCTCCATATCGAGAAGATCCTGGTCCTTATGCTAATAAAAAAACGGATGCTCTGATCCTTGCTTATGGATATGGTATAAAATTCACTCCTTTAAGGACATTGATGTACTATAACGCTGTTGCCAACGATGGTAAACTCGTTGCTCCGCACCTCATAAAAAGAGTTGAGAAAAACGGAGAGATCCTTAAAGAATATGATACCGAAGTCTTAAACGACAACATCTGTAAGCCTTCTACTGTGCCAAAGTTGAAACAGGCATTGGAGGGAGTGGTTTTGTATGGAACAGGTAAAAGCATTGGAAATCCATATTTCCGTATTGCTGGCAAGACAGGTACTGCACGTATCTATAAAGAAGGAGGCTATGGTGCAGGAGGAGGTATGTCATATCTTGCGACATTCTGTGGTTATTTCCCTGCCGATAATCCTAAATATTCATGTATCGTTGCTATCGAAACCTTCCAACCGGAAGGCACATATCGAACAACTTATGGAGGTTCTCTTGCAGGTCCTGCCTTTAGAGAGATATCACAAAAGATGTATAAAATGGGCGGAGATTGGACAATGAGTTGTCTTCCTCCTGTCAAAACGAGGGATCTCCCTGAAGGGGAAACAGCACCAGAGCCTGAACCTATAAACAAAGAGGTGTTTGTTGCACGTGGAAACTATGACAAGATAAAACACGTGTTGAGCAAATTTGATATAGACAAAGACGATGTTAAACTCTTTGGTGACGAGCCTCTAAGTTCTCTCAAAGACTATAACGTAGAAGAAGGAAAGATGCCTAACGTTGTGGGGATGGGACTTCGAGATGCTCTTGGCATATTAGAAAAAGAAGGTTTTGTGGTTGGCGTTTCTGGCAAAGGAATTGTCATGAGCCAAAGCATACAAAAAGGAGATAATGTACAAAAAGGCACTTATGTGAGAATTGTGTTAAGATGAGAAAGAGTATCCTTATAATATCTATATTGCTTTGTGTGGGAGTTCTCTTTGCTGGAGAACCTCAGCGCAAGGGTAGAAAAAGGGCTGTTGAGGTTGAAAAAGAGGCTATCCATGTCTCGAAACACCGATCGACGGTCTATATGGATATCTCTTCAAAGAAGGTGGAATATCGTACCATAAAGTATAATGTAGACAAAAAGTTACGTAGCGGTTGTGATACCTTATATATAACTGTGTTCTCAAATACGGGAGCGGCAGTTCGCTGCACCACCTTTGAAAATTTGGGAGATCCGAAAAACCTATTTGTAAAATCGGCTTCTATAACTCCAACGCAGCTCTCTTCGATAGTGACTAATGGTGTGAAAACAAAGATTGTTATAGTCATAAACCTATTTAAAAATAATACTCGTTTTCAGAGTGAAATAGGGCATGACTTATTTAGTGATGAGGGAATGCGCTTTGTTGACGACTACCTCAAACAAGTGTTCTATAACAATAACATAAAACATTGTCGAATAAATACTAATTGCAGTGCTAAGCAACAAAAGCTATTTGTCGATCCTCTTGTTGAAGAGTTGAAAGATGCCG
>JAVVUK010000020.1:0-21431 GCA_036653215.1 Rikenellaceae bacterium | reverse complement strand
TCGCTCTAATTTTGCTAAGTCTTCCGATTTTTTCAACTCTATACATAAGCTCATGATATTGGAAATAGATATAAACCATTGTTTATCCGTATCGTTCAATATATGCTTCTTATCCACCATATCTATACCGATATATCCGCCTACTCCATTTGTTGTCATAAGAGGCACAACCATTATAGATGTTATATTTTGGGACTTCATCAATTTGTATTCCGCCTTATCAGCTATCTCCTCTATGTCATCAAGGATTATTGGCATTTCCTTATCAATTAACATCTCCGTCCACCATTTGACACTGCTGACAGGCATATTTTGCAACCTATCTCTCTCCACCTTTACATCACCACTAACAACCTCATATACACAACTTTGAGTTTGTTTTTCACTGTCGTATTCAAATATATATATCCTATCACCATTAAACTCCTCGATAAGATTATTGAGTATTTTGATAATAACATCATGAATATCAGAGCTGTTTAACAACTCCATGAGCAATTTTGAAACAGTGGTATATCGATTTATCAACTCATGAAGATGAGATTGTACTTCTTTATTTTGTTCTACGATAACATCTATATCGGTCAAAAAGTCAGCATTTCCAAATACCACATTTTCACCTTTATCGTTAATTATTATTTTATTTACATGAGAAAATATCCAACGATAACCATATTTTGTCAATAGTTGAAATTTCTCATTATATGTGCCTGTTAAGATAAGACCGTGTAAACTATTATGTATTCTATTTCTATGTTTCGGATTTACTATTAGCAAGAAATCTTTAGACTCGAATTTATTTGGATCGATACCACAAATTTCAAATAATGTGTTTGAAAAGACAAGCGTTTTTGTGCTCATATTAAAACTCCACCAAAACTCGTCAT
The DNA here is from genome assembly GCA_036653215.1 of Rikenellaceae bacterium. Classification (GTDB taxonomy): domain Bacteria; phylum Bacteroidota; class Bacteroidia; order Bacteroidales; family Rikenellaceae; genus JADFUS01. The sequence continues at coordinate 20,544 of JAVVUK010000020.1, read as the reverse complement.
TATGGTCGTTAACAGCATTATTTATTATCTTTAAATCTGAATACATATTAATCATAAAGTTTAAAATAGGTTAATCTTGAATTTTCATCTCATCAATAAGATAACCTGCTCCGCAAACTTTGTCAACAAGGAAAAGCACATATCTTATATCTACCGCTATATTACGACACATATCATCGTTATAAACGATATTACTCATTGTAGATTCCCAGCATCTATCAAAATTCAGACCTATAAGTTCACCATTGCCATTAAGCACTGGGCTCCCAGAATTTCCACCTGTTGTATGATTTGTAGCTAAGAAGCAAACCGGCATAACACCATTTTCACCCCAACGTCCAAAATCTTTATTTTTATAAAGATCTTTTAATCTTTGGTCAACCTTATAGTCATATATTGCAGGGTTGTCCTTGTCTATCACGCCTCCAAGAGTTGTGAAATGAGAATATATAACCCCATCAGTAGGTCTAAACCCTCTAATATTACCATAGGCAATACGAAGTGTGCTATTGGCATCGGGATAGAAAATTTTATCTTTCTGCATCGTCATAAGACCTTTCATATATGTCTTATATTTGTCTGTTATGTCGTTTGTAATTCTAACATAATTTGGCTCTATATCTTTTTTATAGATGTCGGCAAAGCCTTTATATACAAGAAATATAGGGTCTGCATATATAGCATCTATAACCACAAGTGTAGGCTCACTGAAAATCTTATCTAACTTTTCTTGTGAGGTGAACATAGAACTTGCGAACATCTTATTTACCCAACTATCTATCCTTCCGTTATTTTCTGTGAGTGATTTTGGGTGAAACTCAGATGACACATTTTCATAATACTCATTGAGCATCTTTTTTGCCGTTTCAACATCGATAGGTTTATAATAATCTTTAAAGAATTGATCTTTATTAGCTTTATAATACTCTATTTTTTTATTTATATTTTCGGGCGTTACATCTGCAAATGGAGATATAAATTTAAACACTTCTATCCCTTCAATTGCTTCTTTATAATAGTCACGAGAGAGTGTATATTTTTCTAACTCATCATATTGCGCTGTAAATTCTTTAACTATATTTTTATATTCAGGTTTGTCGGCAGCCCATTTTTCAAAAGAGGCTTCTAAATCTTTTTTCTGCTGAATAGCATCCAATTTTTTCACGCCACGACTCTCTCCCTGCCAACGTTTCCAAGCATTTGCTATGTTTGCTTGTTTTGCAGAATATTGAATACGAACAGCAGGATCTTTTTCCATATAAGAACCTATAATATCTAATCTTATAGTACGTAAATCTATCTTATTAGTATTATTAACCTCCGCAATTTGTCTCACAGCTGAAGAATGAAGATATTCGTTTGTCACACCCGGAAAACCATATATAAATGTAAAATCACCCTCTGCAATAGGCTTTGTAGATATGGTAAGTGATCTTTTAGGAGTATAAGGGACATTACTTTTTGAATATGCCGCAGGCTTATTGTTTTTGTCGGCATAGATACGGAAAATAGTAAAATCGCCTGTATGTCGAGGCCACATCCAGTTATCTGTATCACCGCCAAATTTGCCTATTGATGATGGTGGTGCTATTACAAGCCTCACATCAGTGAAACTCTCAAATACAAATAGAAAATATTGGTTGTTGTAGTATAAAGGCTCAACAGTGGCATTATATGTAGTGCCTTTTGTAGCATCTTTCACTACATTTTCTATATTTTTCTTTACTAAAGCTCTCTCTTGTTGAGGTGTCATACCAACCTTAACTCCTTTTGTCACAGCTTTTGTAACATCGTCCATACGAACAAGGATGTCGGCAGAAGAACGATATGAAGGAAGCTCCTCTTTTAAATTCATTGCCGCAAATCCATTTGTCAAATAGTCGTTTTTTACACTACTGTGATATTGCACTTGATCGTATCCACAATGGTAGTTTGTCAAGATAAGCCCTTTATCAGAGATTAGCTCACTTGTGCAACCATCAATACGAACTATGGCATCTTTAAGTGAGGCTTTATTTACACTATATAAGTCTTCAGCAGAGAGTTTGAGCCCCTTATCCTGCATATCTTTCAACTTAGTATATTGTATAATTGACGGTATCCACATCCCCTCATCAGCCCTTGCTATGAAAGAAGATAGAATTAAGAGTAGTAAAAGTGTATTTTTCTTCATTTATAATATGTTTTTTAAAAGCGTATATAATTTATCTGTCGGCAGACCTACAATATTATTGTAGCTACCCTCTATTTTTTCTATTCCTATAAATCCGATCCATTCTTGAATAGCATAACCGCCAGCCTTGTCATACGGTTTAAAGGTATCAATATAATATAAGATTTCAAAATCTGTCAATTCTTTAAAGGTAACATATGAAGATACCTTTATCGTATGTTTCTTGCCTCGTGCAACAACCGTTACCCCAGTTACAACCTCATGTCTTTTTCCACACAAAAGCCTTAACATAAAAACAGCCTCATCACGATCTTTTGGCTTTCCAAGCACTTTATCACCAACAAAAACTAACGTGTCGGCAGCAATAAGCACCTCTTTGTCAGAGAGCTCATAAGGATATGCAGCAGCCTTCTTTTCAGATAAGAATGGGGCTATATCGCCTATATCTAAGGAATTTGGATAATTTTCCTCAACATAAAAATCTGTTACCACACGGAAATTGACACCTAAACCTTGCAACAGCTCTCTACGACGTGGTGACTGTGAAGCTAATATGAAACTATAATTTTCAAACATTAGAACTTATTTATCGTTTGACGCACAGCAACAAGACGTTTTAAGAGAGGCTCAAGCAACTCTAACGACAACATATTTGCACCATCACTCATCGCTTTTGAAGGTTCAGGGTGAGTTTCTAAAAACAACCCATCAGCACCTACCACCACCGCTGCACGAGCAATAGTCTCTATCATATCTGGAGCACCTCCTGTGACACCACAGTTTTGATTTGGCTGTTGAAGAGAGTGGGTAACATCCATAACCACAGGGAGCCCTGTACGTTGCATTATAGGAATAGAGCGAAAATCGACAATAAGATCTTGGTAGCCAAAGGTGACTCCTCTATCGGTAAGAATAACTTTGTCATTTCCAGAATCTATAACTTTCTGAGCAGCAAAAGCCATCGACTCAGGAGCGAGAAATTGACCTTTTTTTATGTTGACTGGTTTCCCGGTCTTGGCAGCTGCAATAAGGATATCTGTCTGACGACATAGAAAAGCAGGGATCTGCAACACATCGACCCACTCGGCAGCCATATCAGCCTCAACGGCAGAATGTATGTCTGTAATAACAGGAACACCAACCTCACGACGTACCTTATCTAAGATTTTAAGTGCCTTAAGGTCTCCTATACCACATTTAGAATCTATACGAGAACGATTTGCCTTACGGTAAGACGCTTTAAAAACGAAAGGGATGGAAAGCCTATCTGTGATTTTCTTTATCTTTTCGGCAACAGTCATCGCAAGCTCCTCACTTTCAAGGAGACAAGGACCTGCAAGAAGAAAAAAGTTATCACTCTCTAAACTACTTATTTGGGGTAGCGACCCTATTATTTCATTCTTATTCATATCTATATTTTATTTATATTTATCTTTCCACAGAGAATTTAAGTATGTATCTACTTGGTTTTCCTTACTATTTTTTTGAGGTTCATAAAACTTGGTATGTTCAAGTCCTTCAGGCATAAATTCTTGGTACGCAAAATTGCCATCTCCGTCGTGCGAATATTTATATCCATCACCATAGCCTATCTCTTTCATAAGGTTGGTCGGAGCGTTACGGATATTTAGAGGCACAGGACGTGGCACACTATCTTCAGACACAAACTGCATTGCTTTACATATAGATAAATATGCGGAGTTGCTTTTAGCAGATGTTGCAAGATATATAGCAGCTTCCGCCAATGGTATTTTCGCTTCTGGCATTCCTATTTTTGAGACCACATCGAAACAAGCGTTTGCAATAAGCAAAGCATTTGGATTTGCAAGTCCTATATCTTCGGCTGCAGAAATAACAAGCCTACGAGCAATAAATTTGGGATCTTCACCACCAGCAAGCATCACGGCAAGATAGTACACAGCAGCATTTGGATCTGTACCTCGAATAGATTTTATAAAAGCAGAGGCATAGTCATAATGTTGTTCCCCACCCTTGTCATAACTTATTATATTTTCTTTTAAGGTCTGTTCAACTAATATGTTTGTTATAATAATCTTGCCATCATATGAGTTTTGAATTATGTCTATTATGTTGAGCAATCGACGTGCATCTCCACCCGAAAAACGATATAGAGCCTCATATTGCGAGACCTCAATATCTTTCTCTTTAAGCACAATATCATTTTTTAAAGCCTTATTAGTAAGTTCTTTTATCTCCTCAAAGGAGAGTGCTTTTAAAATGTATATCTGACAACGAGACAACAACGGACGTATAACTTCAAAAGATGGATTTTCAGTTGTAGCACCTATAAGAGTGAAGATACCTTGCTCGACAGCTCCCAAAAGAGAATCTTGTTGCGACTTTGAAAAGCGATGTATCTCATCGATAAAAAGTATCGGTTGACTGACATTAAAAAATTGCGTGTTTTTTGCTTTGTCTATAACCTCACGCACATCTTTAACACCTGAGTTTATAGCACTAAGAGTGTAGAAAGGACGGTTTAAGCTTGTAGCTATAATATTTGCCAGTGTTGTCTTTCCTATACCAGGAGGACCCCACAATATAAAAGAGGGTATATTGCCAGAAGATAACAACTTAGAGAGAGGCTTACCCTCACCAATAAGGTGTCTCTGCCCCACTAAATCATCTAACGTTTTAGGGCGTAATCTCTCAGCAAGCGGTGTATTTATTTGCATAACTCTACATTTTTAAACAAAAGTAACTATATTTGTGAGGAGTCACAAAAGAAATATTAAATTTTTTAATGTCGAAACATCTTAAATTAGCGATATTAGCAACAGTTGCACTATTTGCAACTGAGGTTTTGTATGCTCAAGACTCACTCAGCACCACCAAATTAAACATCATATCTGCAAATACAAAGGACAGAATTATATCTGAAAACATAACCGATAATTTCGTTCGTGTAGACACCACCATAAGTGATAAAGCGATAAAAAACATAATTTTATCTAACCTATTTAGTCAAGACTTCTCAGAAGAAGAGCTACACAAGATCGATAAATATCAAGAATATGTAGGTAAAATTATAGATTCTATATTTATAGTCAAGGCACGTCCTTTTGATACAGAAACCGTAAAGAGGAAATTCATAAAATTTCTTTATAAAGCAGGCAACACGCTACACCACCTATCGAGAAGTTCTATTATAGAAAAAGGTCTTCTCTTTGAACCTGGAGATAGGGTAAGAAGCCAAAATATAGAAAATTCACTCGCTCTTTTAAGGGCAAGTGATATATTTACAAGTGTCGACATATATATGATGCCTTCGCCGACAAATAGCGATATGGTAAACGTATATGTTGTCACACAAGACAACCTCTCTTTACGTGTTGGAGGCACATATCGTTTCAGCTCCGATGCAGAAATGTTCATCAGCGATCGCAACTTTATGGGTACAGGAAACACCTTCACCCTACGATATTTTATAAATATCTTAGAGAAAGACTATGCACGTCGAGCGGAGGTAGGATACGATATGCACAACTTAGCAGGTAAATATATAGACCTTTCCACAGGAGTCGGTGCAGGCGATAGCTCCTATCTATTTAGAGCTAAAGTTGAGAAATTCTTCGTTAAAGATGGAGATTATGCCTTTGGGGCTGGATATTCAGCCATCCGTTCTTATGACAGCTACTTCTCTATTCCAAAAAAGATAACAACGCAACACCAAAATGCCCATATTTGGGGCGGTAAGTCGTTTACGCTTGGTAACTTCAACAACAACTTATACTTCAATGTAGGTTCTTTTTTCACAAGATATAGCAAACGTCCAAAAGTGTCAGCGACTCTAAATCCATGGTTTCATAACAACCTTGATTTCATAGCTACCTTCGGGCTATATAGGGAAAAGTTTTACTCTGGCAACCTTATATATGGATATGGACATACGGAAACCATTCCTTATGGATATAAAGTTGAAGCTGTAGGAGGCTTTCGCAGAGGGGAATTTGAAAATTTACCATACACAGGTATTAAGTTAAAAATGGGTAATTTAATAAAATTAGGTTATTTAAAAGCGGAGGTAAACTTTGGCACATTTTTAGCTCCCAAGAGAAACACAACCGAAAGAATGGTCTTAGATGCCTCAATTAACTATTTCACTAATTTGATAACCATAGCTCCAGGCTACCACGTAAGACAATTTTTCAAGTTGCGTTATACCACAGGCATGGATTTACTTGAGGGAGAGCGTACAACCATAAAGTTTGACAACTATTACAACCTGCTTTCCGTAAGCAAAGATGCACAAGGATCTACAAGACTAAAGGCGAGTGCCGAGAGCGTTCTCTTTACTCCACTACACGTATACGGCTTTCGTTTTGCCTTTTTTGGATATGTAGACATAGGGACAATAGGATCTAAAAGTAACAACCCTTTTAAAAATGAATTTTATGGTATCATGGGCATGGGATTACGTATAAAAAATGAGAAATTAATTGTCAGCACCATCCAGATACGTCTTGGAGTAGCTATACGAAGCAACCCTAATTGGCGTAACTCACTATACAACATCGCCACAGAGCCAAAATTAATACCAGAGAGCTTTAGACCAGACAAACCGTCATATATACCATTTGATTGATTTTTAAAATGAGAAAAAGAAAAGTAAATTTGATTTGGAAAATTCTTATTGCCATAGCCTTAGGTACAGCAATAGGTTTCATAATGCCAACATGGGGAGTACGCCTTTTCACAACAATAAATAGCATATTTTCAAACTTCTTAGGCTTTATAATTCCTTTATTGATCTTAGGATTGGTAGCTCCCGGCATCGCTGAACTTGGAAAAACAAGCGGTAAGATGCTCGGCATAACAACGGGCATTGCCTATGGCTCTACTGTGGTAACAGGATTTCTTACTCTTATTGTATGTTGGTGGCTCTACTCTTTTTTACTTGTCGGGGGAAGTGATTTTGGAAGTTTAAATCTCGGACAGGGAAGTGCTTTTGCTCCATATTTCACAATAGATATGCCTGCACTTTTTGGTGTTACGTCTGCTTTAATATTAGCTTTCGTGCTTGGACTTGGAGCAGCATACAGCGATAGTAAATATATAAAATATACATTAGTAGAATTTCGAGCTATAATAATGAAAATCATAACAGCCATCATCATACCTTTTTTACCTATATATATATTTGGTGTTTTCCTAAAGATGGTTGCCGATGGTCAGATTATGATCGTCTCTACCCTATTTTTAAAAGTCATAATCATAATTTTTGTATTACACATATTACTCATCGTACTACAATATTCTATCGCCGGGTGGATAGCTAAGAGAAACCCATTTAAGATGTTACGCACCATGCTACCTGCTTATGTAACAGCATTGGGAACTCAATCTTCTGCCGCCACCATTCCTGTAACTCTTGAAAACACGCTCAAAAACGGCGTTGAGGAAGATGTCGCTGACTTTGTTATTCCTCTATGTGCAACAATACACCTATCTGCAAGTATGTTAAAGATAGTGGCTTGTTCTATGGCTATAATTTTGATGACAGGAGGCGAAATTTCGTGGGGACTTATGACAACATTCATCTTCTCCCTTAGCGTGACGATGGTCGCTGCACCAGGCGTTCCAGGCGGAGCGATCATGGCAGCCTTAGGACTTCTAAGTTCCGTCTTAGGCTTTGATGAGGGGATGTCAGGAATTATGATCGCTATATATATTACTATGGACGGATTTGGCACTGCTGGGAACATTATGGGAGACGGTGCAATCGCCATAGTTGTTGATAAACTAAAAAAAATGTAAAAAAAACTATGTTTTGTAAAAATTTAATCTTATTTTTGTGAGAACCTAAAATCTAACAAAATATATGAAAAAATTATTTTACATTTCACTAATTCTATCATTGAGCTTCAACATCTGTAAAGCCCAAACAATTCCATTGGCAAACATAGAAAATGCCAACGGAGAAACAATAAAAACCACTTCCATTGTCGATGGGAAGCCTTTTATCTTATCATTTTGGTCTACAACCTGCAAGCCTTGTATTATGGAGCTAAACTCTATAAACGAAAACCTTGAAGATTGGCAAAAAGAAGCTGACTTTAACGTTATAGCCATATCCATCGATGACAGTCGTTCTTTAGCAAAGGCAAAAGCTATGGCAAATGGTTTTGGTTGGGAGTTCACTGTTTTATACGACAAAAATCAAGATTTTAAACGTGCCATGAATGTGGCAAACGTCCCACAGATCTTTGTGTGTGATTCAACAGGTAAGATTATATATTCTCATTCCGGATATACTCCTGGCGGTGAATACGATTTGTTTGAAAAAATAAAAGCTCTTAAATAATGGTAAAGAAGATTTTTCTATTGGCAGCAATGGGGCTATCGTCTCTGCCTGCCATATCACAAATAAAAGTAGGAAATGGGCAAATTTCCGGAAGTCTTGAAAGTAACAACATCTATTATTTTAAAGACGACGGACTTGGCTTAGATGCTCCTGCTGACCGTTTTGGATCGAACGACTATCTAAAAGTCGATTATAGCATAGGCAAGTTCTCTGCCGGGATTTTAGCAGAGGGGTATATGCCTGCCCTACAAGGAATTGACCCTAACTATAAAGGCATTGGGCTAACATCAAAATATGTACAATGGCAAGATAAAAACTTCAGTTTCTTGGTCGGTGACGTATACGACCAGTTTGGGAGCGGCATTGTCTTCCGTAGCTTCGAAGATCGTGCGTTAGGATTTAACAACTCTTTGGAAGGTGTTCGTGCTTCTTATAATTTTGGCAATTATGTAAGTGTAAAAGGTATGTATGGTCGTCCACGACTATATATGGATCATGCAGACTCTTGGGTTAGAGGCGTAGACCTTAGCATCTCGTTATCTGAAATTGTAGGCTGGCACAATGGGCTTATCTCTTTAGAGGGAAGTTACGTAAATCGTTTTGAGTCTTTAGACAAAGAAGAGTCAACAGATACACCAACAACAGATGAAACAGACCCACCATTGTTAATGCCATCTTCACCTTCTCTTGATATGTATTCGGCACGTCTAAATTTCGACTACAAAGGCGTATCTTTCAAGTTTGAATATGCAGCCAAAGGGGATGATGTTAGTAACTTTGCAGACAGAAAGATAAAAAAAGGAAATACCATATTAGGAGAGATAGGATATAGCGACAAAGGCTTTGGCATCATGGCTTCGTTCCGCAGAATGGAATATATGAACACCCTTCTTTCTCTAAATGGAGGTGCTGGGCTTGGCAATGTCATAAACTACCTTCCTGCACTAACTCGTCAATATACTTATCTTTTAACCAACCTATACCCATATATTGCAAACACAGACGGTGAGATTGGCGGACAGATAGATGCATACTACAATCTTAGAAACAAAACTACACGTAGCAAATATTGGAATTTCCACGTTAACTATTCAAACTATTACTCTTTAGAAAAGGTAACAGGACAAAATAGTGAAATGTTATGGAGAGACATAAACGTTGATGTGGAACGTCAGTGGGACAAGTCTTTTAAGACAAGCCTTTTATTTTCTCGTCAACAGTATAACACAGACAAAGGATTTTCAGATAATATAAACACCTCAAATACCGTTGTTGCTGATATTACATATAAGTTCAACAAGAAACATTCTATCCGTGCGGAGCTACAATATTCATGTATCGAGGGTGAAGAACCCGATTGGGTTGCTGCTTTGGTAGAATACAACATATCTCCTGCTTGGAGCTTCTATGGCAGCGATATGTATAATGGCGGAGACCAAGATCTCCACTATTACAATGTAGGAACGAGCTATACAAAATCTCGTACAAGAGTTCAACTTAGCTATGGGCGTAACCGTGAAGGGTATATCTGTTCAGGTGGCGTATGCCGATTAACTCCTGCCTATACAGGGTTTAGCCTTATGCTAACAACATCTTTCTAAACACAAAACCTAATTTAAACCTAATAAAAACAAACAGTATGAAAACGATGAAATTCATTTCGTTATTAGCAATGGTTGCTTTTACCTTTGCTTGTTCATCTTCAAATTCTGATGATGTAGTCACTCCACCAACACCTGACGAACCGGATAAGCCAATAGTAGACACAAAGCTACCTGCTGATCCTAAGCCAACGCAATTTGACAATTTCTTTAAACGCACAATGGTAGTAAACAATACCGGTACCGGTTGCGGAGTTTGCCCAAGAATTGCTGCTTCATTAAACAATATAGGAGATGGGCCAGATGCCGACCAAATAGTATCTGTTGTTGCACATACATACAGCAAAAGTGATCCTATGTATAATACTATGGCAACTAAATATAAGGCATATTGTGGTGTAAGTTCATTTCCATCAGTCAACTTAGATCTTCGTAAGACAAAAGATGCTACCTTCTCAGATGGCACTCCTGCTCAAATACTTGCAAAATGCAAAGCATTAAAGACTAAATTTCCTGCAAAAGTTGGGATCTCGGCCGCTGTAGAGTTTGTAGATGGCAACTTCTTAGTACACACCTCTATTAAAATTGCAGCCGATGGCGTTTATAAGATTGGTGCTATTGTTGTAGAAGACGGAGTAAAAGCCAAACAAGCTAACAACGGATATACGGGTTATGACTTTAATATACATAGAAACGCTGTTCGTGGTGGCTCCCCATCAGGCAATGTCACAGGTGAAGAACTTGGTGCAGGCACACTGATAAAAGGAAGTATAGTACCAAAAGAATTTATCATTCCTTTACCTGCAAAGACAAAAGCTGAAAATGCGAAAATAGTAGTTTATGTATCTACTCCTGACACCGATGGTGGCAAATTATATATCAACAATGTTGTCGTTTGTAAAGTAGGTGCTCCAGTAGCATTTAAATATAACGACTAAAACAATTAGTCTAATGATTAAAAAGGCTGTAATATCTTTAGTTGTTGTGCTGATGTCCCTTGCGACGTCAGCACAACCTAATTTAGTAAAGTGGAAAGCAACAACTTCTCATATAAAAGACAATATATATGAAATTGTGCTTGATGCTAAAATAGGAAAAGGGTGGCATATGTACGACATGGGTCCTTATGAACTTAACGGACCTAACGCCACTATTGTAAAAGCAAAAAGCCTTGATGGCGCAATAAAACAAGGAAATGCCTTTCAAAAGACAAAGCCTACAAAAGTATTCGATGAGGTCTATAAAATAGAAATCGGGTATTTTGAAGGACACGCACGTTTTGCTCAAAAGGTAAAACTCACTAAAGATGAAGCTACTATAAAAATGTATGTGGAGTGGATGATCTGCGACGATACAAGTTGTATGCCTCCCACAGATAGTACATTTACAATAAAGATAAAATCTGAAATTCCTATTGAAGCCTCTGCTGAAACAACAGTAGACACAGCGACTATCGTTGAAGAAACGCCAGTCATTGTGGCAGATACAACAAACAATCAAGCCGTTATAGCACCTGCCACAGAAGAGAAACAAGGGAACTCTCTTTGGAGCATCATAATTGAGGCTATCCTTTGGGGTTTTGCAGCTCTTCTTACCCCTTGTGTCTTCCCTATGATTCCGATGACTGTGTCGTTCTTCATGAAAGGCAGTGGCTCTCCTGCTGCTGCACGTGCCAAAGCATTTTCTTATGGATTATTTATAGTTGTCCTTTACACTCTACCTATTGCCGCCATAATCCTCATAACTCGTATTTTAGGAGGAGATAGTGTCACCGCCGACATTTTCAACTGGCTTTCGACACACTGGTTGCCAAATATGGTATTCTTTATCGTGTTTATGATTTTTGCGGCCTCTTTCTTCGGTGCTTTTGAGATCTCTCTGCCAAGCTCTATGGTCAACAAAAGCGATCAAAACGCCGATAAAAAAGGACTTGTGGGTATCTTCTTTATGGCTTTGACCCTTGTTTTGGTCTCTTTCTCATGCACAGGACCTATTGTAGGCTCGGTATTGATAAAATCTACTTCAGGTGAATTTTGGGAGCCTATCGTAACCATGTTTGCTTTCTCGGTGGCTTTCGCCTTGCCATTCACCATTTTTGCAATGTTCCCATCTCTACTTAAAAACTTACCTAAAAGCGGAGGTTGGCTAAACTCGGTGAAGGTTGTTCTTGGATTTTTGGAAGTTGCCTTAGGACTAAAATTTTTCAGCGTTGCCGACCAAACATATCATTGGGGGATACTCGACCGTGAGGTTTATTTAGCAATTTGGATTGTTGTCTTTACCCTATTGGGGTTATATCTACTTGGCAAGATCCGTTTTGCAAATGACGATGAAGTTAAACATCTTACAGTAACACGTCTTGCACTTTCAATAGCGTCACTCTCGTTTGTGGTATATCTTCTTCCAGGAATGTGGGGTGCTCCTCTAAAAGCACTATCGGGATATATGCCACCTATCCACACACAAGATTTCGTTATGGGAGGCGATGGTGCTATGACTATTAATTCGCCAGACTCAAACGCCAAGACGGCTAAATATTCCGATTTTCTAAGTCTTCCACACGGACTAAGCGGCTACTTTGACTTTAACGAGGCTATGGCAGCAGCAAAAGCACAAGACAAGCCTCTTTTTGTCGATGTGACAGGACACGGATGTGTAAACTGTCGTGAGATGGAAGCTCGTGTATGGAGTGACCCAAAGGTACTTCAGATATTACGCAACGACTATGTCATTGTTGCCCTATATACAGACGACAAGAAAACGCTTCCTGAGAGCGACTGGATAACTGCCGACAACGGAAATGTCTTACAAGAGTTAGGACGCATAAACGCATATATAGCACGTAAAAAATGGGGCGTTAATGCACAACCTAACTACATTTTACTTGGAAAAGACGGAGTTCTGCTTGCTCCTGCACGTGGATATAATCTCGATGTCAATGCTTTTGTCGAATTTCTTGAAAATGGAGTAAAAGAATATAAAAAATAAAAAAATCAATATTATATTAAAAAAAGGTTATATTTGTAAAACGATATAACCTTTTTTATTTACTAAATATTTCGGAAAGGTTATAAAACATTTTAACAAATGAAAATATGAAAAACCAGGTTTTAAAAACATCTAATTGGGTTTACGCTCTTTTAATTGGAATTCTTGGATTTTCTCAAGGGTGTAGTGACTCTGATGACAATGAATTCATGTTGGAATATGGATGTCCTCATGCCGATTTTGTAATATCTGGCAAAGTTACAGATGCGGCAAATAAGCCCATAAAAGGAATTGAAGTTGCCACACCAACGGCTAATCAAAAGACAGATGAAAATGGCAGTTATAGCCTCAAATATACGACAATACCTATGCAAGCTATTGAAATAACATATAAGGATATTGACGGCGTTGAAAATGGAGGTGAATTTAAAGAAGAGGCGAAATCGATAGCTTTGACAGATACCGATTTTGTTGGTGGGGATAGTTGGTATAAAGGGAAAGTCGAAAAAGTTATAGATGCACAACTAAAGATCAAATAAGCCGATAAAGGAATAGAGGATGGAGCAGAAGTTAGATTTAAGGAAACGAATAGGGCTTGAACTTTTTCGCAAAATACAGGAAAATAGCGTTAAGTTACATGAACTAAAAACGTTATTTTGGGAATGTACTTTGCGTTGCAACCTCTCTTGTAGACACTGTGGCAGCGACTGTAAAAAAATAGCAGGAACCCCAGATATGCCTATTGCCGATTTTATAAAGGTCATAGACGAGATAACACCACACGTAAATCCAAACAAAACGCTTATCATAATTGCTGGTGGCGAGGCTCTTGTAAGAAAAGATATAGAGGTGTGCGGGAGTTACCTATACGATCATGGCTTTCCATGGGGCATAGTGACTAACGGGATGTTACTCGACAGGAAACGCCTAGACTCTCTATTAGCAGCAGGAATGAGATCTTTAGCCATTTCCTTAGATGGATTTGAAGAGGTTCATAACAACATTAGAAGAAACGAGGATAGCTATAAAAAAGCTATCGCAGCAATAAAGATGTTGGTCAATGAGAAAGACCTCGTTTGGGATATTGTGACTTGTGCGACACCGCTAAATATTAATTCACTAAAAACATTTAAAGAATTTCTTATTTCTTTGGGTGTTAAAAGATGGCGTATCTTTACTGTTTTCCCTGTTGGACGAGCAGCAGAAGATAAAGAACTTCAAATTACAGACAATGAGTTTAAACAACTCATGGAATTTATAAAGGCAACTCGTAAAGAGGGAGTTATAGACCTTAGCTATGGGTGTGAGGGTTTTTTAGGAAACTATGAAAGTGAAATTAGAGACCACTTTTACCATTGTACTGCCGGAGTAAATGTAGCTTCTATTTTAGTAGATGGCAGCATTTCTGGATGCACAAGCATACGTTCTAAATTTTATCAAGGCAATATATACAAAGACTCTTTCGTTGATGTTTGGGAAAACAAATTTGAGAAATATAGAAATAGAGAATGGACACACAAAGGCAAGTGTGCTGAATGTAGTGTTTTTAGATATTGTCAAGGAAACGGGATGCACCTATATGATGAAAACGAAAACCTTCTTCTTTGTCACTATGAAAGGTTAAAGTAAAAAAATAGAAACTGTTTAAAAACAACTAAAGTTATGAGAAAAAATTTTATTATCGCCGTATTATCATGTCTTACATTAAGTGTGTCGGCACAAAGCAAAATGGACATTGAGCTACCTGCTATAAAAACAGTAGAAGCATCTGGAAACATCGTATTACGACTTATACAAGGAGATAAAAACACTCTTAACGGAACTATGGAAGACAATGTGTCTAAAGACTTCTCATGGCAAGTAAAAGAAGGTGATATTTTATCTTTAAAGCTAAATAAGCCTACTTTCACATCAAAGAACGACGCAAAAAACATCGTTTTATATCTTACATTTACCGATATTAAAAATATCGTCGCAATAAACGGCTCTTCTATAATCAATAGCGACACCCTAAGGGTTCCATACCTAAAGCTCGATGCGGACGGACAAGGAAACATAGCTCTTGATGTTGAAACTAAAGCTATCATAGCGACGTGCTCGAACAAAGCAAAGATAGCATTAACTGGGACAACAGATCTTCTTAATGCCAAAGCTCGCTATACATCCACCATAACAGCTGAAAAGATGATCTCTAAAGTGGCAAATGTAGAGTCTATTATAAGCGCAGAGATTTATGTAAACGCCTCTGATGTATTAACTACCGTTGCGTTAACAAACGGAAGTATCTATTACAAGAAAACTACTCCTGTTATAGTTCCTCTATCAGGCAATCAAAACAACATAGTTGCATATTAATAAAAACAACAATGGCTTACATCTCTGTAAGCCATTGTTGTTTTTTGTATATTAGTGAGCTATCAGATCAACACTACGACTAATGAAGTTTGTAAGACCTTCTCCTTTTAACATCCCATTTGAGAGAAGCGCAAGGTCTATAAGTTGCCCTACAAGTTTATTCTTCTTACCCTCAACAGATAAAATTTCACGTTTCTTATCTTGAAGTTTCGAGATTTTCTTTTTCAAATCATCTCTCATATCTTTCTCTTCAGTAGTAAGATCTTCGTCTTTCTTATCTTTTATGACTTCCTTAAAAGATGTCTCTTGCTTTTTAAGACCGTCAATTTTCGTATTAAGTCCTTTCACCTCTTTACCTACCGTATTATCAACGTCAGAAAGCACTTGAGTGATAAGAGGATGGTTCCCATTTATCGACACGTTATAGCTCTCTGGCATCTGTCCATAGAATGAATATGGGCTATTATCACCTCCAACGGCAGCCATATCTCTCATACGACGCATAAACTCATTTTGCGTAATAACGATAGGAGCATCTTTATCTTCCAAAGGGACAAAGTTAACGGTATAGTTAACCTTAGACTCCGATGGCAACTGACTTTGGAAGACAGGAGTCAGCATATCTTGTTGTTCCGACGATAGAGACATAGATATTTGAACATCTTTCTCGATAAGTCTTTCAACGATATCTGCATCGACCCTCACATATTTAACCTTTTCATTTTTCTGCTCTGCCCAACCTATAAAGTGTGTTTCCAAAGGACTATCCATGATAAGGACATCATACCCTTTCGCTTCAGCAGCCTTTATGAAACTATGTTGAGCCTCTGTGTTATTTGAATATAGACATATCACATTGCCGTGTTTATCGGTCTGTGCTCCTTGCACAAACTCACGATAAGCATCCATAGTGAAATATTTGCCGGCTACACTTTTTAGAAGATAGAAACTTTGCGCTTTCTCAGCAAACTTCTCGTCACTGACAATTCCATATTGCATAAAGAGCTTCATGTCGTCCCACTTAGCCTCAAATTCTTCACGCTTGTTGTTAAAGATCTCTTGTAGCTTATCGGCAACTTTTTTGGTTATGTGAGCCGATATTTTCTTCACATTAGGATCGCCTTGCAAGTAGCTTCTTGAAACGTTAAGCGGTATATCTGGAGAGTCGATAACACCATTTAGAAGAGTTAAAAACTCAGGAACAATTCCCTCAACAGAGTCTGTGACAAACACTTGGTTTGAATATAGCTGTATCTTATTTTTATGGATGTCGAAGTTGTTTTTTATCTTTGGGAAATAGAGCACCCCTGTTAAGTTAAATGGGTAGTCTACGTTAAGGTGGATATTAAACAACGGAGCTTCACTCATAGGATATAACTCACGATAAAACTCATCATACTGCTCATCTGTGATGTCGGTTGGGGTAAGCGTCCAAATAGGATTTGTGATGTTGATAACATTGTCTTTATCAGTGTCTATCATCTTACCATCTTCCCATTTTTGTTCTTTACCAAAGATGATAGGTATAGGCAAGAACTTACAATATTTCTTAAGCAACGTTTCTATACGTCCTCTGCTTGCAAACTCGTCACTATCGGCATCAAGGAACAATGTTATCGTTGTGCCACGTGTAGATTTGTCGTTGTCTTCAAGCGAATATTCTGGCGACCCATCGCAACTCCAACGTACAGATTGTGAGTTTTCTTTATACGATTTTGTCAAGATAACCACCTCTTTGGCAACCATAAACGACGAGTAAAAGCCAAGTCCGAAATGACCTATTATGGCATTTTCATCTTTATATTTCTCTAAAAATTCTTCAGCACCGGAGAAAGCTATTTGGTTGATATATTTCTCAACCTCCTCTTTTGTCATCCCGATACCATTATCCTCAATTGTTATGCTCTTTGCCGCCTCATCAACAGAAACACGAACAGCCAACTCACCAAGTTCGCCTTTAAATTCGCCCATTGAAGATAGCGTTTTTAGCTTTTGAATAGCATCAACAGCATTAGAAACTAACTCACGCAAGAAAATATCGTGCTCTGAGTATAAGAACTTTTTGATGATCGGAAATATATTTTCCGTTGTAACACCTATTTTACCTTTTTGCATATATATTTATTTATTATAATTATTGTTGTATAGAGAGTCTAATCAAAGAATATGCCACCACGTTTTTAATGACATTATGGCACGAAGAGTGTCACAAACGCCTCTCTAACATGACATAATAGACTGGTATTGTAATTATAAAATAAAAATGTATCTTTGCATAGGATAAGAATAAAATAATGAATAATAAAGATAATAATAGACATATAGTTGTTGGACGTGGCTGTGAATTTAGTACTAACCAAGAGAGTGGAGAACCAATAGCAACAAACGTTGAGGGAAGCCATAAGCTACACTCTTTTAACTGGTCGGCAGAGCTAAATCCAAATGACAATTTAATATTTGAAGTACGTTTTAAAAACACACGTAAAGGCTTTTACGAAAACGTAAATAACCTCACACTTGTTTGTGGAGACGTAGTGGCTGTGGAGAGTTCTCCAGGTCATGACATCGGAATCATATCTCTAACTGGGGATATGGTAGGTCGTCAGATGAGAGCTTCGGGCTTTGATCCTAACAAATTTGAATTTAAAAAGATATATCGTAAGGCTAAACCTGCCGACATTGAAAAATGGCAAGAGGCAATAGCCCTTGAGCATAACACCATGATACGTTCACGCCAAATAGCGGCAAGTCTCGATTTAGATATGAAAATAGGAGACGTGGAATATCAAGGAGATAAGGTAAAGGCTATTTTTTATTACATTGCCGATGCTCGTATCGACTTCCGTACTCTTATTAAGCTCCTTGCCGATGAGTTTAAGATACGTATAGAGATGAAGCAGATTGGTGCTCGACAAGAGGCTGGGCGTATTGGTGGTATTGGCGGTTGTGGACGTGAGTTATGTTGTTCGACATGGGTCAAAAATTTTGTATCTGTAACAACAAACGCTGCACGTCACCAAGAGATACTTCTAAATCCTCAGAAGCTTGCCGGTCAATGTGGAAAGTTAAAATGTTGTCTTAACTTCGAGGTCGACTCATATATCGACGCACGCAAGAACTTCCCTCGTGTACACCATCCTTTAGAAACTAAAGACGCTATATACTACCTTATAAAATCGGATATTTTTAAAGGAGAGATGTCTTTCAGCAGCGAACAAGGCTCTATGGCAAACCTTATAACAATAGACATTAATAGGGTTCGTGAGATCATGCAGATGAACCGTAAAGGTGAAAAGCCAGAACTTCTAAAAGAGGAAGTTGAGGAAATGGAGGTTACAGAATTACCAGACTATCGTAACGTTATTGGTGACGATAGCATAACCCGATTTGATAAACAAGGAAATGCAAACGGTGGAAACCGTCGTAACAGAAACAAAAGCAGGAACAGGAATGTCGATAAAGAAGCTCTTGCTCCACACACACAGGCAACAACTCCTACACCAAAAGAAAGACGTATAAAGGATAAGCCTCTGAGAGAAAAACAGATGCGAGAAGAGGTAAAGACAGATGTGAAAACTGGCGTTAAAACAGATGTGAAAGCTGATGTTAAGACAGACATCAAGCCTAATAGAAACCGTGGTCGCAAGCCTCAAAGCAGACCTCAAAATTCGCAACCAACAGAAAACAAGCCTTCTACACATATAGCCTCTGAAAAAGAAGCAGCAGTAAAGCCACAACACATAAGTCATGGTGGTGTTCGACCTAACGATAGGCGACGTCGTCCAAATGTAAGACATGAAGGCAATGCTCCTTCTTCTGAAAAGAAAGAAGGAAATAAAGAATAAACTATGAGAAGACTTGTATATATATTGCTTCTTTTATCTTTTACATCTTGCAATAAAAGTCTAAATAGTAGTGGCGATATTAAGTTTATAAATGATAAAAAGGAAAACACAGAGGTTGTGTTTCACAACGACAACACCTCTCAACTTCGAGATGTAGGCATCTTTTTATCGACAGATGAGCTCCTTACAGCAAGCTCTATCAAGGTACGGGTTAAGGTAACAGCCCCCAACAAGATATATTGGATAGATACGTTATGTCTCTATACAAAAAATGTAGATATTAAAAACTTCTCCGGGCGAAAAGAGTTGTTTTGTAAAGCATATAAAAACGTCTGTTTCTTGCAAGGTGGTGATTATCTCTTTGAGGTAAAAACAATAGGCGTAGATAAAAAATTAACATACATGATAGGTGTAATAGTAGATAATAAATAGTGGGAAAAGATAAATTTAAGAGATTTCAAGAGTGTCTTACTTTCGATTGTATGATACAGCCACTCTTCGAGGAGATGTATAAAAAAGATTATCCGCTAAAAGGACTTTGGAGGAGAGATTTTTTCAAAAATGAAAATCCTATAATCCTTGAGTTGGGATGCGGACGTGGCGAATATACCGTTGGGTTAGGAAAGCAACATCCGGAGATAAACTATATAGGAATAGATATTAAAGGAGCTCGTATGTGGAGAGGAGCAAAGACCGCCACAGAAGAGAAAATGCCTAATATTGGCTTTTTACGCACTCGGATCGAATTTGTAGAGTCTTTCTTTGCCGAAGGAGAGATAGATGAGATATGGATTACCTTTCCCGATCCTCAGATGAAACGTGACAGAGCTAAGAAAAGACTTACAGCACCAGAGTTTTTATCTATATATAGCAAATTTCTAAAGAGCGATGGTTTTATAAATCTCAAGACAGACAGTCAATTTCTACACACCTACACAAAAAGTGTAGCCATAGAAAATGGATTAGAGGTAGCGGAGTGTAACAATGACATTTACAATAATCCTCAATCACTACCCCACGAATTGCTTACCATACAAACTACATATGAAAAGAAATTTCTTAAAGAGGGAATGCCAATAACATATATAAAATATCAATTAGGCGATAAAAGAGAATTTACCACTCCTCCCGATGAAGAATAAAAAAAGGCTAACGATTAACTCGTTAGCCTTTTCTATTATTTAGATTTTTTATTTCTTTTGACCTACCTTAAAAGGAGCATCATTAAGAAGCATTGCGCCATCAAGCACTTCAATA
>JAVVUK010000019.1:0-21988 GCA_036653215.1 Rikenellaceae bacterium | reverse complement strand
GTTTTTTCTACTTAGTTCGTTTCAGACCTCAAATAAGGCTTCTAAGTAATGCTAATTTAGCGACTTAGAAGCCTTATTTCTTTTGGAGGGGCGGATATAGGGGCGCAAAGACACGGATTATTTTAGAAAATTCAAATAAAGTAAAATAAGAGCAATTCTTATTTTAGATTTTAGTTATTAAACAATTAATCGTACAAGCCTTTCGCCTTGTGTTTCATCAATTTTAAAGTTGTCTATATTTGGCATCTGAAAATTGCGAACTACGGCGTTGAACGTCAGATGGGAAAATCTAAAAAAAAGAGTATTAGTAAAAAAACAAGTCATTAAAGCATATGTTAAGTATTCACAACAACATTATTAGCATACATAAGAAAACGAGGTGTCTGAAATTAATCAGACACCTCGTTCAGAATTATCTAAAAGTTGTTATTTCTTAGGACATACTTTTTTATAACCATAGATAGCTTGTTCCCCAAGTTCTTCCTCAATACGAAGAAGTTGGTTGTATTTTGCCATACGGTCAGAACGGCTCATAGAACCAGTCTTAATTTGACCTGAGTTTGTTGCAACTGCGATGTCGGCAATAGTAGAGTCTTCAGTCTCACCAGAACGGTGTGATGTGACACTTGTGTAACCTGCACGGTGAGCCATCTCAATAGCATCAAGAGTTTCTGTAAGAGTACCAATTTGGTTAACTTTGATAAGGATAGAGTTAGCACAATTGTTCTCGATACCTTTTTGAAGGAAGTCTACGTTAGTGACAAAAAGGTCATCTCCTACAAGTTGGCATTTGTCGCCAATCTTAGCTGTAAGCATTTCCCAACCTTCCCAGTCGTTTTCATCCATACCATCTTCGATAGAATCGATAGGGTATTTAGAGATAAGTTCTTCCATATAAGCAACTTGCTCGTTACGGTTGCGAGTAGCACCCTTAGCACCTTCAAATTTCTTATAGTCGTATTTGCCGTCGTTGTAAAATTCTGAAGCAGCACAGTCTAAGCCAATAGAGATTTGACCACCTTCAGAAAGACGACCTGGTTTGTAACCTGCTTTTTTGATAGCTTCGATGATCACGTTAAGAGCGTCTTCTGTACCGTCAAGGGCAGGAGCAAAACCACCTTCGTCACCAACTGCTGTACTTAGATTTCTCGCATGAAGCACTTTTTTAAGGTTTTGGAACACCTCAGCACCCATACGTAAAGCTTCTTTGAAGCAGCAAGCACCAACAGGACGTATCATAAACTCTTGGAACGCAATAGGAGCGTCAGAGTGAGATCCACCATTGATGATGTTCATCATAGGAACAGGAAGAGTCTTAGCGTTGACACCGCCGATATATCTGTAAAGAGGCATACCCAATAAGTTAGCACCAGCTTTAGCAACAGCTAAAGAAACACCAAGAATTGCGTTAGCACCTAATTTGCTTTTTGTCTTTGTGCCGTCAAGCTCAAGCATAGCTTTGTCGATACCTACTTGGTCGGTAACATCCATCCCAAGCACGACTTTTACTATCTCTTCGTTAACGTTTTTTACAGCTTTAAGAACCCCTTTTCCACCATAGCGTTTTTTGTCGCCATCACGAAGTTCAAGAGCTTCATTTTCACCTGTTGAAGCACCTGATGGTACGGCAGCTCTACCTGTTGCACCTGATGCTGTTGTTACTTCTACCTCAAGGGTAGGATTGCCACGTGAGTCAAGAATTTCTCTTGCGTGTACAGAAATGATATTTCCCATTTTCGTATAATTTATAAATTATTGTTTTAAATTAATTCTCGACCGCAAAGATACAAAACAAATTTCAAAAGTCCAATTTACAAGGTAAAAAGAGCATCTTAAATTTTTTTAAAATGCTCTTTTATATAAACAAATAGTTTCTAATATTCAAAAGCAAGAATTGGGCGTACGTTACACATATTATCTTTAAAGGGAGTGATGTCTGTTCCTGTGGAATACATATATAGAGCTAAAGCGGTAGAGTTGTCGTATTCAGGGACTAACGCATTCCCAACAGAAGATGTCCAATACATGGCTTGTTGCCAAAAGAATGTATCGTCATTTGGAGTTGAAATGTATTTAAAAATAGCGTGTTCGCCACCAGCCTCTTTTAATTTTTCATTATATGCTTTGCGAGATGGCAGTAACGATTCTTGTAAGGCTTTATCATCATATAATATACGATCAATACCTCCACCATTAAATACTAATATAAATTTTCTTAACTCGTAAAAAGATGGTACATACCAGTTTAACCCCGATTTTTTAGCTTTATTTGCTGCATAGCTGAATGGTGAAAATGTTGTTATGTCTGCTAATATAGCAGGGTCTTGTTTGTTGTATTCGCCATTATAGAGGCTCTTGTGTGTTATCTCTGTTGTCTGATCAGGGAAGTTGCGATCGCAATATCCATCCCAAGCAGTATCTTCTTGCTCTTCAAATCCCATAACTAAGTTTCTATATTCTGGGTTTGTCTGGTCTTGCTTGGTCTTGTCGGTAGGACTTGTAGCACGATTGAAGTTGACGCAATAGACTAATCCGACACATGTTTTGGAAGCATCCTTAACAGTAGACCATGTGCCGTCACTGTAATAAAAATCGTTCACCTTAGGAGCTTCAAGGACGTTAACGGTGCAGGTTGCAGAAGCATTGCCAAAAGAAGCTGTGATAGTCGATTTGCCAATTGATATTGCAGTAATCAATCCCTCTGGACTCACGGTAGCTATTGCCTTATCGGAAGAATTCCATCTTGGTATAGCCGACTTAGTGTCATTTGGCTTTTCCGTTTCATCTGCCTCTATGAATTCTGCTACAAGGGTGAATGTTGCACCCGGTTTTAGGGATAAATTAGTCTTGTTTAAGACACATTGTCCCCCATCTAAATTTTGATTTTCATCGTCATTATTACAACTAACAAGTGTCAAAATGACTAAAATCAATAGAGTCGTAATTTTTTTCATATTGTTAATATATTAATGTTATTAGCAAAGTTATAAACATTAATTGTAAAAACAAAATAAAAGTTAATAATGTTAATTTTATCAAAAAGAAACAGTGTAAAACACGTGAAATATTTTTATTGAAAAATAAAATTAGAAGTGTGTTTTTTATTGTTTTCTTGTTGAAAAATAGTAATTTTGCTGAAAATTGGATAAAGTATAAAATATGAAAAAATTTGTTCTAACGGTAATTATAATTGCCACAGTAGGTGTGTCTGCGGTAAAGGCACAAAACTATCAAAAATCGGTCGGTGTAACAATAGGTCCTGCATTGGGTATAAATGCCTCAGCGTTCCTTTCTACAAAATCGTCTATTGAAGCGCAATTTCTTTACAACGTCCCATCAAGAGCCCCTATGTTTACAGCCCTATATCGTTATCATATGTCACTTGAGGAAAATCTTGGTTGTTACTTTGGTGGTGGTTTGAATGTGGGTGCTACTGGTGCTGCAAAGGATTATGACACTAAATTTGCTTTTGGGGTTGATCCTGTCGTTGGTGTAGAATATGCTTTTGATCAATATCCTGTAGCGGTGGCGGTAGATTATGCTCCTGCAATAAATATATGGGGCAAGTGTGTGTGGAACCAACTTTCACTCAAGGTAAAATATATATTCTAAGATGTTAACATTAAAAATTATACGTCAACAGACGGAAGAGGTTATCGAACGACTTAAAATAAAAGGTCACGATGCTGAGCAAAACATAAAAGAGATTATATCTCTTGACGACAATCGTCGTAAAGTGCAAACAACGCTTGATGAGACAAATAGCAAGTTAAATAACATAGCTAAAGAAGTGGGTATGTTATTTAAAGAAGGTAAAATAGAACTTGCTAATGAGGCAAAAGCGATGACTGTAACTTTAAAAGAAGAGGCTAAGTCTCTTGAAGAAAAGATGTCGGAGCTTGAGGGTGAGATAACAAAACGCTTGTTGCAAATTCCGAATTTGCCACATGAGAGTGTTCCTAAAGGGAAGAGTGATAAAGATAACAAAGTGGAGAAAAATGCTTTCTTTGATGTCAAACTCCCTAAGGATGCGCTTCCTCATTGGGAACTTGCTTCAAAATATAACCTTATAGATTTTGAGCTTGGGAACAAGTTAGCAGGGGCTGGATTTCCAGTATACAAAGGTTTGGGAGCACGTCTACAAAGGGCACTCATCACTTTCTTCCTTGATAACAACATAGATGCTGGTTATAACGAGATTATGCCTCCTATTGTTGCAAACGAGGCGTCGGCATATGGTACAGGTCAGCTTCCGGACAAAGAAGGACAGATGTATTATATAGGTGAGGATAACCTATACATGATACCAACTGCTGAGGTTCCTATAACAAACGTATATCGTGATACTATTGTTAGCGAGAGTGATCTTCCTATAAAAATGACGGCTTACACTCCTTGTTTCCGTCGTGAGGCAGGTTCATATGGCAAAGATGTGAGAGGGCTAAATAGGCTTCATCAATTTGACAAGGTGGAGATTGTACAAATAGTAAAACCGGAGACTTCATATGCCACTCTTGATGATATGGTAGCCCATGTCGAGAGGATTGTAAATAAGTTGGAGTTGCCATACAGGATATTGCGTTTATGTGGAGGTGACATAAGTTTTACTTCTGCCTTAACCTTTGACTTCGAAGTATATTCGGCAGGACAAGATAGGTGGCTTGAGGTGTCGTCTGTTTCTAACTTCGAGTCTTTCCAAGCAAACAGGTTAAAACTGAGATATAAAAGTGCCGATGGCAAAACAAAAGAGCTTGCACATACCCTAAACGGTAGTTCTCTTGCTCTTCCTCGTATCTTGGCTGCTATTCTTGAAAACAACCAAACCCCAGAGGGTATAAGAGTACCTAAGGCGTTAGTCCCTTATATGAATGGCATAGAAATAATAAAATAATATGGACATCTCATTAGTCATACCTGCATATAACGAAGAAGAGTCGTTGCGAGAGCTTACGGCATGGATCTCTCGTGTTATGGCGGAGGCTCATCTTTCATATGAGATTTTGTTTATCGATGACGGAAGTACAGACAACACATGGAGCGAGATAACTTCTTTATCTAAAGAAAACCCTATTCGTGCCTTTCGCTTTCAACAAAACTATGGTAAGTCAGCTGCTCTTTTTGTGGGGTTTGAAAATGCAAAAGGAGATGTAGTGGTTACTATGGATGCCGATATGCAAGACTCACCAGAAGAGATACCTGCTCTTTATAAGATGATAGTCTGTGATGGCTATGACATGGTGTCTGGATGGAAGAGGCGTCGTCATGACCCTATTGGAAAGACCATACCAAGCAAGTTTTTCAATCGCACTGCACGTATGGTTAGTGGAATTAAATTACACGATTTTAACTGTGGGCTTAAGGCTTACAGGCTAATTGTGGTAAAGAGCATTGAGGTTTATGGTGAGATGCACCGCTATATCCCTATTTTGGTTAAGGCGGCAGGTTTTAATAAAATAGGCGAGAAAATCGTTAATCACAGAGCTCGTAAATATGGCGTTTCAAAATATGGTTTAGAGCGTATGATGAAAGGGTATCTTGACCTATTAACAGTTACCTTCTTGACACGCTTCTCAAAATCGCCGATGTATCTCTTTGGTATGCTCGGAACGCTTCTTTTCTTTATAGGAGGCATTGCTGTGGTTTATCTTATAGGTGAAAAATTATATATCCAGGATATGGGGCTCATGGCACGTGAAGTTACAGATCAACCATTGTTTTTTCTTGCTCTAACTTCTATAATACTGGGAACGCAGTTGTTTATGGCTGGTTTTATAGCTGAGCTATTGTGTCGTAAATCGAATGATCGTAATGAATATAAGATAACACAATCAATATAAAATAAAACCTGATGCTATGACGGAAATAAAATATACCATATTAGTCGCTGAGGATATCGATAGTAATTATATGTTGATAGAAGGTATTCTTAAAAGAAGTTATACCATGATTAGGGCTTGTAATGGAATTGAGGCTGTCGAGCTATGTGCAAAACATAACCCTTCACTAATTTTAATGGATATTAAAATGCCGGAAATGGATGGGCTTGAAGCGACAACCAAAATCAGAGAATTTAATAAAAACATTCCTATCATAGCCCTTACGGCATTTGCCTTTAGCTCTGATCTTCAAGATGCTAAAAAGGCAGGTTGTAACGATTTTATGTCTAAGCCGATCTCTATACCTTTGCTTAAAGAGAAGATAAAGGAGTATTTAGGCGAAATTTAAAGCAGTTTTTCATATACATTATGCAGAGATGTAGCGACAGACTCGTCGCTAAAGCGTTTCACATATTCATATCCTTTTGCGATCATGGTTTCTCGTACTTCACTATCTTCAAGTGATAGACGTAGAGCCTCTGTCATTTCAAGAACGTCAGACGAGTCTACATAAAGACACGCTTCACCACCAGTTTCTGAAAATACACCTCCACGTGAGGTTATCGTTGGTGTGCCACTATTTAAAGCCTCTATTATCGGGATCCCAAAACCCTCATATTTTGATGCATAGACAGAAACGCTTGCTTTTTGATATATCGCAGGCAAGTCGCACATAGCTACATTATGGATGAGGTGTATTTTATCTGCAATTCCGTGTTTCGCCGCATATTCCATTATCTGATCGGCATAAGGAGTCTTCCTCCCACATCCAACCAGTGGAATGTCTATTCCTCCTTCAGCCATTGCTCTGACGGTCAATAATAAGTTCTTACGTTCTTCTATCGAACCCACGCTTAGGATATATTCATCTGGGAGTGAATATTTTTTAGTGACATTGTCAATCTCCTCTTTAGAGGCTTTATTGTAAAATATGTCGCTACAACCTTGATATACAATATCTATTTTATTTGGGTTTATGTTCCATATGTTTACTAAGTCGTCTTTTGTTTGTTTGCTGATTGCGATTATGCGATCGGCATTAATACAACTCCTTTTATATTTATGAGTATATATTATTCTGTCTGCCGGCTTATAAAGGTGAGGCATATGTACGAAAATAAGGTCGTGAAGCGTTACGACACTTCTACATCCTGCTTTTTTGATGTCAGCAGGCAACTCGTTGCTCAATCCGTGATATATCTCGACACCACTTTTACGAATATCTTTAGACATGGCATAGCTTCGCCAAAGAGATGGTGAAAGAAGAGAAATCCCTTTAGGAATTCTTATTTGCGAATTGTTTATATTTACGTTTTCCGGTACTTTGGGAGTAAATAAAACATGGTTATCCTCTGAAAAATATTTTGAGAGAAGATATATGCTGCTACGACTATAATTGCCTAAACCGCTGTTATTAAAGAAGTACCTCTTTGCATCAAAGCCTATATTGATCGACATAATTATTTATTTTTTTCAAAATTATAAAAAATTATGATAAATAATCGAAAATATATATCTTTGGTGCACCAAACAAGTAAAAAAGTATGATTACGATATGTCAATGATTTTTAAATTTAGAGTTTTAATAGCTGACGATGATGAGTTTATAAGAGATTATGAACTTCCTTATGACGCTACACTTACAGATTTCCATAAGCTCATTACTCGAGACCTCAAATTCGAAGATAATGATATGGCTTCATTTTTCGAGTCAAATGATGAGTGGGAAAAGTTACAAGAATATACGCTCATTGACATGGACGTAGAGGATTATGAAGACGACGATGATGCGTTTGTCCCTATTCCTATGGATGACATGACGCTTGGTAAAATTATGCGTTCTAAGCACCAAAGATTAATATATGTTTATGATATTTTAAATGACAGTTCATTATTTATAACACTTATGGAGAGTAAGAAAGCGAAGGAGGGTGAGAAATACCCAAAGGTAGCCACCTCGAAGGGCAAGGCACCAAAAAAACTTAAAGATGAAGACGACATTATAGCTCGTAAATCGGCATATAACGATATTATGGATGATTTTGACGATGAGTTTGATGCCGATGAGTTCGGTGACGAATTTGGTTCTTTTGAAGAAGAAGATTATTATTCGTAACATACAATAATTTCTCAAATTACGTAGATGACTAAACGACTGATAGTTATAGCCGGATCTACCGGAGTTGGTAAAACAGATATGAGCATTAAGGTGGCAAATCATCTTAATGCTCATATCTTGTGTGGAGACTCTCGTCAGATATATAAAGAGATGACTATCGGCACAGCGGTACCTACAAAGGATGATATGGCTACCGTGCCTCACCATTTGTTTCAGTTTGTTTCTGCTAAGGATCGTTACAATGTGGGTCGTTATGAGCGTGATGCACTCCTTGTCCTTGACGATTTATTTAAAAGGTATGATAATGCACTTGTAGTTGGTGGGTCGGGTCTCTATTTAGATGCTTTGTGTAAAGGTATAGATCCGCTACCAGAAGCCGATCATGCCATGAGGGAAGAGATGTTGTTGTTGTGGCATAGCTTAGGAGGGCGAGAAATATTGCTTAAAGAGCTCCAAGAGAGAGATTCTGAGTTATGGGACACAATAGATAAAGACAACCCTATTCGTGTTTGTCGTGCGCTTGAGGTATGCCGACTAACGGGTGAGCCATTTAGTAAGATACGACGTGGGAAAATTATTAAGCGTCCCTTTGAAATTGTTAAAATAGGACTTAGACGTGAAAGGGAAGAGCTTTATGATCGCATAAATACAAGGGTAGACCTTATGTTTTCTGAAGGATTGCTGGAAGAGGCGCATTCTCTTCTTCCGTTGCGTGAATATAATGCTTTGCAGACGGTAGGTTATAGGGAGCTATTTGATTATTTTGATGGTAACATAACATTAGAAACAGCCAAAGAGTTGATAAAACGCAACACTCGTCATTATGCCAAACGTCAAACGACGTGGTTTGGAGGTGATAAAGAGATATCATGGTTTCACCCGAATGATTATGATGGGGTGATAGATTATATCGAGAAATTATAGTTTTCTATGTCCTCGTCGTTCTTCACGATGTTGTTTTATGATATTCCAGTTTCCCGATGCGTCTTCAACGGCGGCGGTTAACGATTCGATCCAGTCACCGGAGTTTATATATAATATATCTTCAATTTTCTTTATCTCGGCTTGGTGTATGTGTCCACATATTACGCCTTGACACTTGTTTCGGTTTGCTACCTTGACTATGTTTTTATCGAAAGAGCTGGCGCTATTGACCCATTTTTTCACTTTCCCTTTTATGGCTTTTGAAAGAGAAAAATATTCTTGGTTATGTCGGCGTAAGTCGTTGTATATACGGCTTATCTGAAGAAGCATAGAGTAAAGCTTATCGCCGAATTTAGATATCCAACGGAAATTGGTTGTCACATTATCGAACATATCACCATGAAAGACATAGTATTTTATCCCATGACTCTCAAAGATATAGTTGTTTAAGATAGAGAAATTACTAACTTTAAAAGGAGCTACAAACTCCAAAAAATCATCGTGGTTGCCTCTAATATAGACTACTTCTGTGGTTGGTAACATATTGACAATTACAGATATGAAGTCGTTATAAAGTTTACGCCATTTTTTACGACTGCGTATAAGATGCCACCCATCAAAGATGTCTCCGTTGAGGATCAACCTGTCACATGAGTTATCTTGTAGAAATTCCATAGCCTCTTTGGTGTGTGACCATTTTGAACCTATGTGTATGTCTGAAATTACGATTGTAGCATAATGAGTTGTTCCCATATACAATTATTTCTTAGATACTATTTTTTCTGCTCTTGCAATAGCCTCGTGAATGCTATTGTATATGTTTTCTGTGCCTATTAGTTCTATCGTTTTAGTGTTTTCAAGAGTCTGATATACAGAATCGTTTGTTCCTGATAATAACACTTTTATGCCTTCTTTATGGCAGCTGTTGACTAATATTTGTAGGTTGTGGATCCCTGTGGAGTCTATGAAAGGCACATGACGCATACGTATAATACGCACCTTTGGTCTTTTACTTATGGTGCTTGTCACAGCGTCAAATTTGTTCGCCATTCCGAACGAAAAGGCCCCTTCAATCTCATAAACGTCTATTCCGTCACGAAGTATTATATCCATCTCCGAGCTATTTATGTCGTTGTTATCATCGTCAGGTAATACGCCAGTTGAGATAGATATTTTTGTTGTTTCATTTATTCGACGTACAAATGACATTACGGCAAGTAACATACCAATTTCTATGGCTATTGTAAGTCCAAAAATGATAGTTAAGAAAAACGTTGTGAGCAGCACCATCACATCTCCACGTGGACTTTTTAGTAGAGAACGGAATATGCGCCAGTCGCTCATGTTGTATGATACGATAACCAATATCCCTGCAAGTGCCGCCATAGGGATATATTTTGTTAATCCTCCTAAGAAGACGAGTATTAGAAGCAATAATACAGAATGTATAAGTCCCGATACTGGGGTTTTGGCACCGCTGCGGATGTTGGTTACTGTTCGAGCTACAGCTCCTGTTGCGGGAATCCCTCCAAAGAAAGGAGCTATTAAGTTCGCAACTCCCTGTCCCATTAATTCTTTGTTAGGGTCGTGTTTTTGTCCCGATATACCATCTGCCACAGTTGCCGATAATAAAGACACTATTGCCCCAAGTAGGGCTATTGTGAACGCTGCAGAGAAGAGAAATGATATGTTAGCAAAGGTGAGTTCTAAGTGTTGCAATTTCGGCATTTCCGAGCTTATGGCAAATTTGTCACCAATGGTCTCTATCGAACTTATGCCGCAATAGTTCCTTAGCACCATTGCCACGACGGTCATTAAGACAAGTGCCACCAATGAGGCAGGTATCTTTTTGGATATTTTAGATAGGATTATAATTAATAATATTGTGATTACCGTAGCACCTAAAGTCCATAGATCGGTGCTCCCTATGTTATCGATACAAACTTTCCATTTATCAATGAAGTCGGCAGGTAAATTCCCAACTCTAAGACCGAGTATATCTTTCATTTGTGATGAAAATATGGTTACAGCTATGCCGCTTGTGAAGCCTACAATGATAGGGTATGGGATAAATTTTATGAGCGTTCCCATCTTTAAAAAGCCCATAAGGAAAAGCATACCTCCTGCCACAACAGTGGTTATGGCGAGTCCCTCAACTCCATATGCTTGTACAACGCCATATATTGTTACTATAAAGGCACCTGTTGCTCCTGTAATTTGAAAGTTAGATCCCCCAAACATAGAAGCAAGGAAACCGCCAATGATTGAGGTTATGATGCCTTGTTCCGGAGACACTCCCGACGCTATACCAAATGCTATGGCAAGCGGAAGGGCTATTATGCTGACGCTTACGCCTGCTGCAAAATCTTTAGAAAACTTTTTCCAGTTATATCCTTTTATAGAAGTGAAGAATATAGGTAAGTCTAAGGTCGGTTTTATCTTTATCATAAAATGCAAATAATACAGCAAAATTACAACAAAATATCTTATAAACCAACTCAAAAGTCATATGCGTGGCTTATTGGTCTGTCTCTTCAGGCAAAGGATGTCGTTCTCTTACCCCATCTACAAAGTAATGTAAGAAGCGTCTTTTGCTCCAAAAGATCCAAAAGTCATCATCTTCTTTACATATAGTTGTCTCTTTGTGGTAGCCTCCGGCTATATATTCGGCGTTGGTAAAACTCTTATTTTCCATATAGATATTTTTCTAATTCCGTCTTTGAGAAGTCATTCTGCTTGTTGTTGTATATTGGTCTTAAGGCAACAAAAAGAAGACAGGTCTTGTGGTCACAAATGCTACATGCCTCAAAAGAGAATATATATTCTTCTCTGAATATTTCTATGGTGAAATGTTCTTTTATTGTAGATTGTTCTGAGAGGGAGTCGTCAACAAGCTTTCCCATTTCAACATATGACATTGCAGGTATGTGTTCCATATGTGCAAATATCACTATGGAAAGTGTGAATTAGAAATTATCGTTATAATAAAAAATACAACCCTCAGACACCATATTAATAGATGTCTGAGGGTTGTATTTTAGAGAGTATATATTTATTTTATTTTGCGGCTACCGTTTCCGATAACAACTGGATATACTTTAGGAGATTTACCAAATTTTTCAGTAAAACGTTTTGTTGCTTGAGAAACGAAGTTTTCATAAAGAGCGTCTTTAACAAGGTTTATTGTACAACCGCCAAAGCCACCTCCCATAACACGAGATCCTGTTACACCACATTCTTTTGCTATGTCGTTAAGGAAATCAAGCTCCTCGCAACTTACTTCATATAGCTTACTCATGCCGTGATGAGTGCCATACATCATCTTTCCTACTGTCTCGTAATCGTCTTTGTTAAGCGCATCACAAGCTGTAAGAAGACGAGCTACTTCACCTATAACATATTCGGCACGCATAAAGTCTTCAGCTGAGATGACAGTCCTAACTTCTTCAAGCCATTCCATCTTTGCATCACGCAAGAACTCTACTTCAGAGTGGTTTTTGCGAATTGCAGCAGCAGCCCTCTCACAAGACTCACGACGTTTGTTGTAAGCAGAAGAGGCAAGCTCGTGTTTTACCACAGAGTCGATAAGTACAAGTTTATATCCTTTAGGGTTGAAAGGTACATATTCATATTCTAAGCTACGGCAATCCATACGCATAAGATGTCCCTCTTTGCCGAAAATAGAGGCAAATTGGTCCATGATACCGCAATTAACGCCTACATAGTTATGTTCTGTTGCCTGTCCTATTTTTGCAAGTTCCATCTTCTCAAAACCAAGAGATAGCATATCGTTCAGAGCAAAAGCATAAGCACTCTCAAGAGCTGCCGATGAAGACATCCCAGCACCAAGAGGCACATCACCAGAAAGTACAGTGTCGAAACCTTTGAGTTTAGCACCACGTTTTGTCATTTCACGACAAACGCCAAAAATATATTTAGCCCAACCATGTTTTGGAGCGTCTTTCTCCTCCATGCCAAATTCTTCACTTTCGTTAAGGTCAAGAGCAAAAGCCTTTATCTTATCGGTGCCGTTAAATTTCAACTCTATCAACATCCCTTTGTCTACTGCTCCCGGAAGTACAAAACCGCCGTTGTAGTCTGTATGTTCGCCAATAAGGTTGATACGTCCCGGAGAAGCATAAACACTTCCTCCTTCGCCATATAGAGAGGCGAATTTTGTTCTTACATTATCAATATTAGTCATATCTATATTTTTATTTTGTTATTGTCATATCGTCGCTCTTACGTACTTTGCAGCCTTGAATAGCATAGTAAAGTAAGAATATTTCAGCTGCGATAACTAATACCCATGTTAGCTCCCATCCTCCTAAAACGTCGGCTAAAGCACCTTGTATAAGAGGAAGAACACCACCACCGATAACTCCGATCATCAAGGCACCAGATCCAAGGTTTGTATAAGCACCAAGTTTATCAAGTCCAAGAGTGAAGATAGCTGGCCACATGATAGAGTGGAAAAGACCTACACAGACAAGTAACCATGGATTATTAAAGATCATAGAACCTGCAAGAAGAGCCATAGCACAGATAGATGTAAATAGCAATTGTGATTTTGCAGATACGCTGTTTATGAAAGAACTGATAATTCGTCCTACAAGCATACCACCCCAATATAGAGAAGCCATAAGAGCAGCACGTTCTGCAAATGTACCTCCAAGATCGTCAGCATAAAGAACGATGTTTGCACCTACACACACCTCAACACCTACATAAAAGAAGATAGCCAACACGCCTAATGTTAAGTGACGGAAAGACCATATGCTGCGTGTAAGAGGGGCTTTTACAGTTGTGTCTGTATCTGTTGCTCCTACAATATTAGGAAGAGTTTGTTGTCTTATAATTACCGCAAGGATAGCGATAGCTGCTATAAGAAGAGCAAAAGGAACGATAAGTTTACTTAGCTCTACATCTGCGGCTTTAGCACCTCCGAAGATTAAAAAAGCAACGAAGTAAGGTCCTATTGTTGTTGCCAACGAGTTGCTTGTTCCCCCGATACTTTGACGTTGTATGTCGCTTGTGCCTTTAACCTTACAAGCTATAAGATATGGGTTTATGACAACTTGCATGATTGTTACGGCAGCACCTACAACAAAAGAGCCTAATATAAATAGGAAGAAAGCCCAAGGAATAGTAGCGTTACCTATAATGATAGATGAAGGAGCATATTCTTGAAGAAGCACCGAACCTTCAAATATAGCAAGACCTAAAACCATGATTACAAGAGCTCTAACAAGAGTTGTCTTGTGTCCAAAACGCTCAACCCATTTCGCACCAAACCCTCCGGCAGCAGGATATGCTAAGAACCAAGAGAATGTGATGAGCATGGTTAGTGTGTTTTTGATGTCTCCCGCATTTGACAAAAGTGCCGCTTGAAGAGGAGCTTGAAATTGTTGGTTTATATTTGTGAAAAATCCAACGAAGAACATCAGTATTACCATTACTAAGAATGGACCTGTGTAATTTATGTTCGTTTTATTTACCATAACATAGGTTTTAACGTATCTATTTTTAAAAAATTAATATTTATTTCGTTGAGAATGAAAATACTATATGCTCCTCATATTTATCGCCTGCTTTAAGGACAGGAGAAGGAAAGTTGGATTTGTTAGGAGAGTCAGGGAAATTTTGACATTCTATTGCCACTCCTTCATAGTCTTTATGTTCGGCACCTTGTTTTGATACGCCTGTTCCGTCAAGCCAGTTGCCGGTATATATTTGTACTCCAGGCTGTGTTGTAGAGACATTTAGAAGGATACCACTTTCGGGACTGTATAGCTCTGCTGCCTCGTGAAGAGATCCTTTTTTATAGTCGTTTATTGCCCAACAATGATCATATCCTTTTCCAATTATGAGTTGTTCGAAAGGTTCTTTTATATCCTGCCCAAGAGGCTTTGCTGTTGTGAAATCCATAGGCGTTCCTTTCACAGGGGCGATCTCTCCGGTTGGAATTTGAGTTTTGTCGACAGGTAGATAGTGCGATGCGTTTAGCTTAAGGGTATGACCAAATATATCACCACTACCTTCACCGTTTAGGTTAAAGTAGGTGTGATTTGTGAGGTTTACGATTGTTGTTTCATCACCTTTGGCAACATAGACAAGTTCAAGCTCATTTTCTTCACTAAGACGAAAAGCAACTTCTGCTGTCAAAGCTCCAGGATAGCCCTCTTCACCGCCAGTACTCATATATTTAAGGGCAATAAAATCATCTTCCACGATGCTGTCCCATACTTGAAATTGGAAACCCGTAGGTCCTCCATGTAGATGGTTAGGTCCGTTGTTTATTGCGAGTTTATATTCTTTCCCCTCAAGTGTAAAACGCCCTTTTGCAATACGGTTTGCATAACGTCCAACACTCTTTCCAAGAGCTGCTGGGTCACGTAGATAGTCTGTTGGTATGCGATAGCCTAAAGCTACCTCTCTCATTTTCCCATTTTTGTCGGGAACACTAACAGAAACTATTGCAGCACCGATATTTATAACCTTAACGCTCATACCATTTTTATTAGTCATGGTATATATGATTATAGGTTTGTCGTTGGGCGTAAATCCTAAGATTTGCTGTTGAATTTCCATTATTCCCAAAGTTTTTGTGGATAGCGTCCTGCTGAGATAAGAGCTTGTAATTTTGCTACAACGATAGGTCTGTCTTCTTTATATGTAACGCCAAACCATTTAGCATCACTTGAAAGGACTTTTAATGTCACTTTGCCCTCGTTTATAAGGTCGTTTACAACGGTTGGAATAAGATATTCAGCTTTTAAATTTCCGCTTTTATTAGCTGCTTCAAGGAACGCCATGAAACGATCGTCTGAATATTTAAAGAAGTCGGGAGTAAATCCGAACATATTCATAGATACAAGAGTGTTAACATCTATATCCTGCATCTCTTTCTTTTCGTTACGGAATTGTGCACCATTCTCACATTTTACTATTTCTGTACGTTCAACAATAGAAACAAGGTTTCCTTTTTCGTTTGCTGTACAAACCCCACGAGACACAGATCCGAAGTCAGACATGGTGTTGGCAAGACGATAGCCTACCATGCAATATTCGTTTGTCTTACCTTCCATATTAACAAGTTCTTTAGCAAGAGTCTTAAAGGCATCTTCACCATAAAAGTCATCTGCATTTATCACAGCAAAAGGCTCGTTAATAGCCTTTGCGCCCATCATCAAAGCATGGTTTGTGCCCCATGGCTTTTCACGACCTTCAGGAACAGTAACTCCTTTAGGAAGGTAGTCTAATTCTTGAAATACATAATCTACATCTATCTTATTTCCGAAATGCTTCTTGCTAAATACCTCTTTAAATTCTGCTTCAAAACTATGACGTATGACAAAAACTACCTTGCCAAATCCTGCTCTTGCAGCATCAAAAACAGAGTAGTCTAAAATTGCTTCTTTGTTTGGCCCAATGCCGTCCATTTGTTTTAGCGAGCCATATCTTGAGCCCATTCCTGCAGCTAAAATTAATAGTGTTGGTTTCATAATATTATTATTTTTTATATTTTCTGATAGTGCAAATATATTGATTTTTTGGAAATATAGCCCTATGAATAGTGTAAATTTTGAAAACTGTTTGTAATCACCCCAAAAAGTACTATCTTTGCCTTGTCGATATATATAGGTATTATATGTTTAAAAATATTAGCAATGCTCCTCTGATAGAAGCATCTCTGAGATACAAAGATAAGAGTAAGACGTATGCCTTTAAGCCTATTAAGTGGGCTTTGCTTCTTCTTGCAACAATTCTTGCTCTATTTATAATTATAACAACCGTCTCTATTACTACTCCTCTTTTGTCGAAGATTGGTATTGTTGGTGGCATCATGTCACGTCACAAATTTGTGAATAACGTCATGGGGACAAGTGACGAGGCTCGTCAAAGTGCTCTGTGGCAATATTACACAAACAATGGCAGAGACTCGGTTGTGACTCGTGAAAACCTAATAAAGGCGATAAACAGTCTTGACTCTCTTGAAACAGAGGTTGTCCTTTGGAGAGTTTATAACGACAATATATCTCAAATTTTAGCTGGTACAAAAAGTGGTATCACATCTGACAGTGCCCTTATGAGTACTATCTCTCAAGCCAAAGGGAAGACAGAAATAACAAGTCATCTCGATACTCTTTTACGTAAAAAAGTAGTCGCTGACATAGAAGTGAAAAATAGGCTTAATCGTCGTGGGGAGTTTCAAAATATGTTTAGGCCGGTTATGGGTAAGATCATAAAACCATTTAACAGAAAAACAAATAAAGACATCATTATTGCCGTTGTGGGTGCTGAGCCCGTATATGCAATTAGTGGGGGCACCGTTCTTTTTACTACATGGAGTCCTTATTACGGCTATTTGGTGCAAATACAACATGGTGCAGGGATAATATCATTATATAGTAACATTTCTCAACTTATGGTAAAAGAAGGTAGTGTCGTGGGTGCCGGAGCTATAATCGGTTATGTCGGTGGTGACAAAGAGATGAAGCAAGATACTACAGCAACGGCTATTGGTGGTGATAATAAATATTTACGATTTTCTATGTGGCATGAAGGAAATGCCGTTGACCCTGAAACATACATTTTATTCTAAACGATGAAGATAACAAAAAACAGGATATGTATCTTAGGTTCAACAGGTTCAATAGGGTGTCAGACACTCCAAATTATTGAGGCTAACGACTCTCTTTTCGAGGTAGAGGTGCTTACCTCAAATAGTAGTTGGAAATTACTTGCCGAGCAAGCGATAAAATACAAGCCAAACAGTGTGGTCATAGCTCAAGAGCAATATTACGAATTGCTTAAAGAGGCTTTAATAAAAGAAGATATAAAGGTATATTGTGGTAAGAGTGCCCTTGAGCAGGTCGCCTCTTCTACAACCGTAGATACCGTTGTCTCGGCAATTGTAGGTTATGCGGCTTTAGCTCCTACTATGAGTGCTATTAGGGCTGGCAAGAAAATAGCCCTTGCTAACAAAGAGACTCTTGTTGTTGCAGGAGAGCTTGTTATGAGTGAGGCTTTAAAATATAAAGCGACAATCATACCTGTCGATTCTGAGCACTCCGCAATATTCCAATGTTTAGTAGGAGAACAATCCAAGATAGATAAAATCATACTTACAGCCTCAGGTGGTCCTTTTCGTGGATATACGGCAGAAGAACTTTCTAAAGTTGGTGTTGAGGATGCCCTTAAACACCCCAATTGGGTTATGGGGCGTAAAATCACAATCGACTCGGCAACTCTTATGAATAAAGGGTTAGAGGTGATTGAGGCACGTTGGCTTTTTGATCTTAAACCAGAGCAGATAGAAGTAACAGTACACCCATCTTCATATATCCACTCTATGGTTCAGTTTGCCGATGGGGCAATAAAGGCGCAGCTTGGTGTTCCCGATATGAGAGTGCCGATCCAATACGCTCTCACTTTTCCTTTGCGACTACCGTTAAATAACGGACGACTTAGCTTTAAAGATGGAATAGAGATGTCTTTTTCTCCTGCCGATGCTAAGACATTTAAGTGTCTTTCACTTGCTTATAGGGCTTTAGAAAAGGGTGGAAGTATGCCATGCGTCATGAATGCGGCAAATGAAGTTGCTGTTGGTGCTTTCCTTGATGGTAAAATAAAATTTATAGACATACCAAAATATATAGAAATGGCAATGGATGAGATGCCTTATACAGCCTCTCCAACGCTTGAAGATTATGAAAAAATAGATACTAAAACACGACAACTTAATATATGGAAATTTTAATAAAAACGCTTCAATTTATACTATCACTATCTTTACTTGTTATGATACACGAGGGGGGACACTTCCTCTTTGCTAAGATGTTTGGAATAAGGGTCGAGAAATTTTACTTATTCTTCAATCCTAAATTTTCGCTTTTCAAATATAAACATGGCGAAACAGAATATGGTATTGGATGGATCCCTTTTGGCGGATATGTGAAACTATCTGGTATGATGGATGAGTCTATGGATAAAGAGCAGATGAAACAACCTGCTAAGGAATATGAGTTTCGCAGTAAACCGGCATGGCAGAGGTTGCTTGTCATGATTGGTGGGGTGTTGATGAACATAATAACAGCTTTCATAATATATATATGTATGAGCTTCTCTTATGGAGAGTCATACATCAAAAATGAAGATGTAAAATACGGTTACGAATTTAGTGATCTTGGACAGAAAATAGGTTTCGTAAATGGAGATAAGATACTCTCTGTGGATGGTCAAACGTTCGATAACTATATGAAAGTTAGAGAGGCAATCATAATCTCTAACCCTAAAGAGGTGCTTGTTGAGCGTGGTGGCGAAAAGGTAGTTGTCCCTATGGATAAGAAAAATATAGAGCCTCTACTTACAGACTATGTCTTCCAAATACGTAACACATATGTTGTCGATTCTACAATGGTGGGTAGTGGAGCGGCTGTTGGCGGTCTCATGAAAGGAGATAGCCTTGTGGGCATAAACGGTGTGACTATGATCTTTGGTGATGAATTTAAAACGATTTTCCAAAGTTGTAAAGATAGCACTCTTATGATCGATGTAATTCGTGATTCTATGGGTGTTAAAGTTGCTAAAAGCCTACCTGTTAAGGTGTCAGATGAGGGTATGGTTGGCATATTTAGCGATCCTATACGTGGCATAGCTATTACAGAGGTAGACTATAATTTCTTCCAATCTATTGGTAAAGGTGTAGATCGTACTTTTGGTATGGTTACAAGCTATGTAGACCAAATGAAATTGGTATTTACACCAAGCACAGGTGCATATAAACAAATTGGAAGTGTTATATCTATGGGTAGCGTTTTTGCTCCGGTGTGGGATTGGTTTCGATTTTGGAACATGACGGCTCTCTTTTCTGTAATATTGGCAGTCATGAATATCCTTCCTATCCCTGCTCTCGATGGTGGTCATGTGATGTTCCTTATATATGAAGTTGTGGCACGTCGTCAGCCTAATGAGAAATTTATGGAATATATGCAAGTCGCTGGTATGGTGCTTCTCTTTGCCCTTATGGCGTTTGCTTTGGGAAATGACATATTTAGATTATTGATAAAATAACATATAAAGTAACACTATGTTTGAAAATTTAAGTGAAAAATTAGAACGCTCCTTTAAAGTACTTAAAGGTGAAGGTAAAGTAACAGAGATTAATGTTGCAGAGACGCTAAAAGAGGTGCGTAAAGCACTTGTTGAGGCCGATGTAAACTATAAGGTGGCAAAGGAGTTTGTTGCCGATGTTAAGACAAAAGCGTTAGGTCAAGATGTCCTTACAAGTGTTAAGCCGGGTCAACTTATGGTTAAAGTGTTCCGTGATGAGTTGGCTAAACTCATGGGTGGCACCATCACTGAGATAGACCTTACAGGAACGCCAAACATAATACTTATTGCCGGTCTTCAAGGTTCTGGTAAGACTACCTTTACTGGGAAGTTGGCTTTTATGTTGAAAAACAAAAAGTCTCGTAAGGTGCTTCTTACCGCTTGCGATGTCTACCGTCCTGCTGCTATCGAGCAGCTTCGTGTCCTTGCAGAACAAGTAGGTGTCGATATATATACAGAAGAGGGAAATAACAACCCTGTCCAGATAGCTCAAAATGCCATTGCGTATGCTCGTGAAAAGGGTTTTAACACCGTAATTGTCGATACTGCAGGTCGTTTATCTGTCGATGAGGAGATGATGAACGAGATTTCGAACATCAAAAAGAGCATTAACCCTTCGGAAACGCTCTTTGTTGTCGATGCTATGACGGGTCAAGATGCTGTAAATACGGCAAAAGAGTTTAACGAGAGGATTGATTTTGATGGGGTCGTACTTACAAAACTTGACGGTGATACTCGTGGTGGTGCTGCAATATCTATCTGCAGTGTGGTCGACAAGCCTCTTAAGTTTATGAGTAATGGGGAGAAAATGGATGCTCTTGAGCCATTCCACCCTGAACGTATGGCAGATCGTATTCTTGGCATGGGCGACATCGTCTCTTTGGTCGAAAAGGCACAGGAGAACTTTAACGAGGTCGAGGCTAAGAAGATGGAACGTAAGTTGTTAAAGAACCAATTTGGCTTTGACGACTTTATGGCTCAGATACAACAAATTAAGAAGATGGGTAACTTTAAAGATATTGCAGGTATGATACCAGGCATGGGTAAAGTTATCAAAGACATGGATTTTGATGATGATGTGTTTAAATATACGGAGGCTATGATAAATTCTATGACTCCGGAGGAACGCCGTGAGCCATCTATCATAAATGCAAAACGTCGTGAACGTATCGCCAAAGGATCGGGACGCACCTTGCCAGATGTAAACAGGCTGATTAAGCAATTTGAAGATACCCGTAAGATGATGAAGATGGTTGCTGGTGGTGGTGTCAAAGGGGCTATGCAAAACATGAGACGAAGATAAAAACTGTCTAAATAATTAATAATATATGGAGTTAATAAAAGGAAAAGAGGTCTCTCAAGCACTAAACGAACGTATTGCAGATGAGGTTAGAGCTATGGTTGCCGCAGGACAAAAACGACCTTATTTGGTTGCTGTTTTGGTGGGTGATGATGGGGCGAGCCAAACATATGTAGGTCATAAAGAGCGTGCTTGTAAGGAACTCGGCTTTAATTCGGAGGTTATAAGACTTGAAGCAGAGACAACAGAGGCAGAGCTTTTATCAATCATTGATAGGCTTAATAAAGATAATGCGGTTGATGGATTTATCGTTCAGTTGCCTCTTCCAAAACATATAAGCGAGGAGACAGTCGTTAACGCTATCGATCCGAACAAAGACGTTGACGGTTTTCATCCCGTAAATGTAGGACGTATGATTTTGGGTATGGACTCTTTTGTGTCGGCTACTCCGCTTGGAGTTTCCGAGCTTCTCAAATATTACAAAATCGAAACATCAGGTAAACGATGTGTAGTCATAGGACGTAGCAATATTGTAGGTCGTCCTGTGTCAAATCTTTTAAGTGCTAAGGGTTATCCCGGAGATGCTACTGTCACCGTGTGCCACAGTCGTACTAAAAACCTTGCAGAAGTAGTGCGTGAGGCGGATATAGTGAT
>JAVVUK010000018.1:19019-22761 GCA_036653215.1 Rikenellaceae bacterium | reverse complement strand
GTTCCGTATGCCGTTTATCATACTATTCTCTTTGCCATTTGCCTTCACAGGCGTTTTCCTTGCTCTTTATCTCACAAACACGCCACTTAGTATTATTGCCCTTATTGGTGCTATCATGCTTGTGGGTATAGTTGTCAAAAATGGTATTGTGATGGTCGACTTCATCAACTTATTACGTGAGAGAGGTGAGTCGTTAAGTCAAGCGGTAATCAACGCCGGAAGGTCACGTCTTCGTCCGGTTCTTATGACGACTCTTACCACAATATTGGGGATGTTCCCTCTTGCTATGAGTGTCGGTGAGGGGTCTGAAACATGGCAACCTATGGGTATAGCTGTTATCGGAGGTCTTACATTCTCAACTATCCTTACCCTTGTTGTTGTGCCTATCGTATATACAATATTTGGTGCAAGGACAATTAGGCAAGAGCGTAAGAGGAAGTTGAAATTAATTAATAATAAATAAAGAATATGAAATCGGTATTTATAGCATATAGCAAAGCTCTCACAGAGCCTATGATGCAAATCATAGACAAACAAGGTATTAGAGGTTTTACCCAGTGGGAAGATATTAAAGGTAGAGGTTCTTTTCGTGGGGAGCCTCACTATGGTACACATACATGGCCTTCTACAAATTCGGCAATAATAGCTATCGTTGCCGATGACAAAGTGGAGCCTCTCTTTAAAGCTTTGCGAGAGCTCGATGACAGGACTGAACAACAAGGTCTAAGAGCGTTTGTCTGGAGTGTAGAGGGTTCGTTATAATGATAATTAAAGTTTATTAGGTTTAGTTTTGTTTTTATTATGTTGTCATAAATCATTGTTGACGTTGACGACAAAAGGTGTTAAATTTGATATTTCTCATTGTGGTATCATCCTTAATATCGTTCAAAGAAAATCCTACATCTTTATTGATGTGGGATTTTTTTGTTAAGATATAAATTTGTATCTTGCTGCCCATAAAACCATACTATACTATTCTATGAAAAAACAATTGTTATTATTAATGTGTGCAGGGATTGGTCTTGTATCTTGTTGTAAGACAACTAACTTAGACGAAAATCCATTGCTGAAAGAGTTTGACACTCCGTTTCACACTCCTCCGTTCGATGAAATTAAATTATCTCATTTTACGCCAGCTTTTGTTGAGTCGATGAAAATTCATAAATTGGAGATTGACTCTATTGTCAATAATACGGAAGCTCCAACCTTTGAAAATACCATTTTGCCTCTTAATAATTCGGGGAAACTTCTTGATAGAACATCTCGTATATTCTCTATCTTAAAAGCTAATATGTCGAACGACTCTCTGATGGCCATCTCAAAAGAAATTACTCCTCTTTTGTCAGCGCATTATGATGAGATAAATCTTAATGAAAAGCTATTTTCAAAGATAAAGACAGTTTACGATAGTCGTGACTCTCTTACCGACTCTTTAGCTCGTCGTACAGTAGAAAAATATTATGACGAATATGTGCGAAGTGGTGCTAATCTAAATGATGAACAGAAAAAAGAGATGATGAAAATCAATAGCGATATGGCTATGGCATCCCTTGCTTTTGGTGAAAACCTACTTAAAGACACTAAAGATTTTAAACTTATCATAGATAATAAAAAAGACCTTGCTGGTTTGCCTGAAGGAGTCGTTGCGGCAGCAGCAGGAGATGCAAAGGCTGCTGGGTTGGGTGGTAAATGGATTTTCACAGTCGATAAGCCAAGTATGTTGCCTTTCCTAACATACTCAGACAAACGTGATTTGCGAGAGAAAATATATAAAGCCTACTATAACAGAGGTGGAA
The DNA here is from genome assembly GCA_036653215.1 of Rikenellaceae bacterium. GTDB lineage: Bacteria > Bacteroidota > Bacteroidia > Bacteroidales > Rikenellaceae > JADFUS01. Next base: position 20,965 of record JAVVUK010000018.1, on the reverse strand, counting down.
ATGGAAATGCAAATGATAATAGGGTAGTGGCAAACAAAATTCTAAACCTATCTCTTGCTAAAGCTAAGTTGTTAGGGTTTAAAAGCTATGCAGAATATGTGATTTCTGAAAATATGGCTAAAGATCCTAAAAACGTATATAAGTTGATGCTTGAGTTGTGGAAACCTGCCCTTGCACAAGCAAAAACAGAGCTTAAAGAGCTTCAGACGCTTGCCGACAAAGAAGGGAAAGGCGTTAAGGTCGAGGCTTGGGATTGGTGGTACTATTCTGAAAAGTTGCGTAAAGAGAAGTTCGATATAGACGAAGAGACTATCAAACCATATCTAAGTGTGGATAAAGTTAGAGATGGTATGTTCTATGTGTCAAATAAACTATATGGCATAAAATTAGAAAAGCGTAATGATATACAAGTATATCACCCTGATGTTGAGGTTTATGAAGTTAAAGGCTCTGATGGGAAACATTTGGCTATCATCTATCTAGACTACTTCCCACGTGAAAGTAAAGAGGGTGGTGCATGGTGTGAGGAGCTTCGTAGTTATGATTACAACAATGGCAAAGAGATATTACCACTGATCACTATATCTGGAAATTTCACAAAGCCTGTTGATGGTAAGCCTGCTCTTTTAAGTTGGGACGACACAGAAACCATGTTCCACGAATATGGTCATGCGCTACACAGCATCTTCTCACGAGGTAGATATGGCAAGGTATCTGGCACTATTCCTATGGATATGGTAGAATTGCCTTCTCAGATAATGGAAAATTGGGCTTCTGAGCCTGAGGTGATGCGTATATATGCGAAAAACTATCTTACTGGAGAGGTTATTCCCGATGCGCTTATAGCTAAGATTAACGCAAGTAGTAAGTTTAATCAAGGGTGGGCTACTACCGAACACGTAGCAGCGGCTCTTCTCGACTTAGACCATTATACACGTACCGAGATAGATACGACAATCGATGTCGTTGCTTTTGAGAAAGCGTCAATGGAGAAATATGGCTTGATAAAACAGATATATCCACGTTATCGTACAACATTCTATAAACACATCTTCTATGATGGATATTCATCTGGATATTACGTATATACATGGGCTGCTGTTCTTGATAGCGATGCTTTTGAGGCGTTTAAAGAGGCTGGTGACATATACAGTCCAGAGGTCGCTGCCAAGTTCCGTAAATATATCCTTGCCGAAGGTGGGCAAGATGAAGGCATGGTACAATATGAAAAGTTTCGTGGTAAAGCACCATCTGTTGTCCCTTTAATGAGAAAACGAGGTTTTGTAAAATAATTAATAATAATAATTAAAAAATTCTGAAATACTTCCAATATTAGAACTGTCCCAAAAGGTTGTGCATAACTTTTTGGGATGGTTTTTTTTATTTTGTGTATGATACAATTATTTATATCTTTGTGTGCTGAAATCTTATTATAGGGGTGCTTAAAATACGTGGCTGAGATTATACCCATTGAACCTGATGCAGGTAATGCTGCCGTTAGGGAAATGCCGATATTAGATTAAAAAGTTGTGCAAAACCTCTATGCACGAAGGAGCGATCTGAGTTTATAAATTCGGGAAGTTCCTAATTAAATATAAAAATATTATGGAAAAAGTTGTATCACAAGGGATTGTTAAATCTTATTTTGAGAAACTGATGTCTAACCTTGAAGTAGATGCTGCCATTGTAGGTGGTGGTCCTTCTGGGCTTGTAGCGGCTTACTATTTAGCAAAGGCTGGTAAGAAAGTTGCTCTTTATGAACTTAAATTAGCTCCCGGTGGTGGTATGTGGGGTGGTGCGATGATGTTTAACGATATTATAGTACAATCTAACGCACTTCCTATTTTAGACGAATTAGGAGTTCATTATCGTAAAGCAGAAGGAGATACTTATATTCTCGATTCTGTGCACGCTACTTCTGCATTGATATATGCAGCAACAAAGGC
>JAVVUK010000018.1:0-19009 GCA_036653215.1 Rikenellaceae bacterium | reverse complement strand
TCGGGGTTGGTAGTAAACTGGGCTCCTGTAATCCGTGAAGGGATGCACGTCGATCCTTTGATGGTTATGTCAAAGACAGTGCTTGACGGCACAGGACACGAGTGTATGATAGCTCGTATCGTGGCTCGTAAAAACTCAGTTAAGTTGAATACTCCTACTGGAGGGGTTGTTGGTGAGCGTTCTTTGTCTATCGAAGAGGCCGAATCGAAAACAGTGGAGAATACAAAAGAGATATATCCAGGGCTTTTCGCATCTGGGATGGCTGCAAATGGTGTTAGTGGTAGTTTCCGTATGGGTCCTATCTTTGGAGGGATGCTTCTTTCTGGTAAAAAAGCTGCTGAACTGATGATCGCCAAAATAAACAAAAAATAAATTTATATATAATAAAAACGCTTAGTGGAACTTCAGTTCTGCTAAGCGTTTTTTTTTGATATTAATTATAATTGTGGCGATATTATAGCCACCCAATCTTTAATTCTTTGAGGTGTCTGGCTATCCTCATTGTCCTCATCAAGGGCAAGTCCTACAAAACGACCGTCTACCACTGATTTAGAATCGTCAAATGTGTATCCTTCTGTGCTTACCGAGCCTATTATATTAGCTCCTTTCTCCTGCATGACGGTGTATAATTCAGCCATTCCATTTGTGAAGGTGTCGCTAAAGCTGCTTGAGTCTCCAAGTCCAAATAGAGCTACTGTTTTCCCATTAAGCTCGATGCCGTTTATTGTTGGCATAAAGTCGATCCATGGATCTATAAGTTCTCCATATCCTGTTGTTGAGGTTCCTAAAATAATGTTGTCATAGTCTTGGAAGTCGGCTGCCGTAGACATATTTACGTCAATTACTTTCGCACTTCCTCCCAATGCCTCGTTTATCCTCTTTGCTATGACACGTGTATTACCTCCTAAAGTCCCGAAAATGATTACTGTGCTTTTCATATAGTTAAATTTTTAATGTATCTTTTATTATACAATAATAGTGCATCTGTTAATTACAAATGCACTATTATCTATTGTATTTATCTATATCGTTATTACTTTTTGTTCATCTGCCTCCAAGAATACCATATATACGCTATTACAAAAGGTATTATGAAAGAAAATATAGCCATTGTCTTAAGTGTGAAGTAGCTTGACGAACTGTTGAAGATGGTGAGTGACGAGGCTGTGTCTACTAAAGATGGATAATAGCTACTATTGTTATACCCTGCTATTATAAGCAACATGGAGACTGTAATTATGGTGCCTATACCACTATGCCAAATAGCGTTACGGCTCCCTTTAAATCCGATGTAAAGGCTCCATAGTACCATCAAAACACCTATAAGGAATAGACATAAAACAATAGGCATGGAGATGAAATTATGCAAATATTTAAATTCTTCCATTGTCACAACTCCTGTTGTTGGATCTACATTTTGTCCACTCATGCAAAGGATGCTGATTGTGAAAGTGAGGAAAAAGAGTAGAAAGAGTGCCGATGATATTAAAAGAGGTTTTTTACCTTTCTGACGTATTGCTTCACTATCAATGTCATTATAGAAGTAGTGTATAGCGAGAACTCGTGCTAAGAAGAACACAGCAAGTCCGAGAGCTAAGTTGCGATAGTCGGTAATGGCATCAAGACCTCCCCATGGAGTAGCCCATGAGGAAATAATGTTGTTTCCCATGAAATTCCCTATGTTTGCCCTTTCGACAATAAAAGGAGCTCCTGTAAACAAGGTGCCTACGGCAGTGCCAATTAGTAAAGTTCCGAAAAATCCGTTTAGCAATAGGAATGTCTCGTATGTCTTTGTTCCCAAGAGGTTGTTAGGCTTAGAGCGGAACTCATAAGCGACAGCTTGGATTACGAAGAAAAAGAGAATTGCCATCCATACATAAAAAGCACCTCCAAAACTGGTGCTGTAAAATAGAGGAAACGAGGCGAAAAAAGCCCCTCCAAATGTCACAAGTGTGGTAAATGTAAATTCCCATTTATGACCGAGTGAATTTATGATTATCGATTTCTCGTCTTCACCCTTTCCAAGTAGTCCTATCATTGTTTGTCCTCCTTGCACAAATAGCAGAAAGACAAGTATCCCAGCAAGAAGCGAGATGATAAACCACCAATAATGCTGCAAAAATATATACGTAATTTCCATATCCTCTAATATTTATTATCTTCTTCAATGGCTTTAGGTCCTATCTTAACTTGCTTTATCATTATCCCAATCTCGGCAATTAGTAGGGTTGTGAAAAGCACTCCAAAAAGGAAAAATGTGACTTTCACTGCCGATGCTTCGATGCTTGATATAGAAGCTATTGTAGGAAGCAAATCTTGTATTGTCCATGGCTGACGACCTACTTCAGTAACCACCCAGCCTGCCTCTCCTGCAAGGTAAGGCAATGGTAGCGAGAAGAGTAGCACATATAAAATCCAGCGATATGAAGCTATCTTGTTTTTATAAAGTAGGAATAGTACGACGGCGAAGAGAAGCACAAAATAAAGACCTAAAGCGACCATTATCCTAAAACTGTAATATACCATAGGTATGTTTGGTATTACATCTGTTGGAGAAGAGAGATACCCATAGCCAAAATATTTGAAGTTGTTGGTTATGAAATCACGTCCTTCAGCTGTTTCGGGATTAAAGAGCCTCACTATTTCTCTCATCGTCACGGTGTCTTTTGCCTTAAGAGCATTATTATATAACTTAACCTTATTTATGGCAACACGTCCACGATCTATCTTTTCTTGTGTAGAGATAATACCCATCTCTTCATTTCCATAAACAAGATCGTTAAGACCAGGCACAAAAGCATTTATATCACTAAAGGCAAGGATAGATAACACTCCGTCTGCTTTTATCTCACAGAAATGTATAGGCTCATCGTTTTCTATGGTTTTCTTAGGGTTTAAAACGCTGATTATAGTTAGAGGAGCTCTCTTTTCACCATCATAGATAGACTCTATGGCTGCAAATTTTACAGGTTGGTATTTTGCTATGAGGATCCCCGATTTATGTCCTGAAGACATAAGTATCAACGAGCTTATAAGTCCGAAAATAGCGGCTATCTTCATGGAACTTTTGGCAAATGTCTCTTCACGCTTTTTGAGTAAAAACCATGCGCTTATTGCAATTACAAATATAGAGGCAAGCACAAATCCACAGGTCACAGTATGTACGATCTTATTTAAAGCCATCGGAGAGAGAGCCACAGCCCAAAAGTCGACCATCTCGTTGCGAGCCGTCTCTATGTTAAATTGCATACCCACAGGAAGTTGCATCCATGCGTTTGCTATCAATATCCAAATTGCAGATATTGAAGCACCAGCCGCTGTGAGCCATGTCGCTGTGAGGTGAAAACGTGGAGATACCTTGTTCCACCCAAAATACATGACGGCAATAAATGTGCTTTCCATGAAAAAGGCGAATATCCCTTCTATGGCAAGTGGTGCACCGAATATATCACCTACAAAATAAGAATAATTAGACCAGTTAGTTCCAAATTCAAATTCTAAGATGATGCCTGTTGCTACTCCTATGGCGAAGTTGATAGCAAATAATTTCATCCAAAATTTGGTGTATCTCTTCCATTGAGGGTCGAAACCTTTTTTGAAGTATATGGTCTCCATGAATGCACATATAAACCCTAACCCTAAGGTTAGCGGAACAAAGAGCCAATGGTACATTGCCGTTAGGGCAAATTGAGCCCTCGACCAATCTACTGTTTCTAAGATGTTTAGTAGCGTCATATCGTAAATGGATTAGTTAATAGGTATTGTTTTTAAAGAGTCTCTTTCTGTTGTGGAGAGCGACTCTCTCACATAATTTGCTTTTTCTTGTTGGGAGTCGAAACGTCCTAATATAGAGGGGAAAAAGAATATCTTAAGTATAGCGAACATTATAAATAGCTTAATGGCAATTATAATCCAAAGAGTGCGTCCGACATCCATAGAGCGAAAGCCGTTACGATAGAAAATATAAACTCGCTTAATAGGGTTCATATCATGTATAAATTATTTCTCAAATATAGCATAAAAATGTAACTTTGCAAAAAAAATAATATGAAAAAGAGAATAGCCCTTGTGGCTCATGATAATATGAAAAAAGATTTAGCGGACTGGGTAGCTAAAAATCATAATGTGCTTGGACAACACAATCTTGTATGTACAGGAACGACAGGGCGTGTAGTAAGTCAGGTGCTTGCAGAGAGAGGGTTGTCGGAAGAACTTCAAAATATAACCTTTCTAAAATCGGGTCCTCTTGGTGGTGATCAACAGATAGGTTCTCGAATTGCTGAAGGGAAGATAGACATAATCGTCTTCTTGTGTGACCCTATGATGGCACAGCCTCATGATGTGGATGTGAAGGCTCTTATGCGTATTGCTTCAGTCTATAATGTGCCTCTTGCCTTGAATATTGCCACTGCCGATTTTATTATTACATCACCTCATTTTGAAGATGATTATAAATCAGAAGTTAAAGATTATTCGGCGTATATAGAAAGAATAGCTAAAAAGTGATTTTTTTTCATTACATTTGCACGTTAAAGACAAAGCGATAAAAAAATAATAATGATAGATAAAGAGTTAATAATCAGTTCTGCTGACGAATATGTAGATATTGCTCTATTGGAGGATAAAAATCTTGTAGAGTTAAGTCGGGAGAATAAAGTAGGGGGATATAGTGTTGGTGATATATATTTGGGGGCAACTCGTAAAACAATGTCGGGTCTTAATGCGTGCTTTGTTTCGATAGGAAGTGAGAAAGATGCTTTCCTACACTATCTTGATCTTGGACACAACTACCGCTCGTATGCCAAATTGTTGGATACGATGCAAAGAAATAGAGTAGGGTTTTCTTTTGCGGCGATGAAAAAGCAACCCACACTTCCAAAAGAAGGTAACATAGCAGAATTGCTAAAAAGCGGACAACAGCTTCTTGTACAGGTTGTTAAAGAGGCAATATCGACTAAAGGTCCGAGAGTATCAACAGAAATATCACTTACCGGAAGACACGTGGTGCTTCTTCCTTTTGAAAATAAGATCTCCATCTCTCAGAAGATACGTTCTAAAGAGGAGCGTGAGAGGTTGAAAGATATAGTAGCGTCATTATTACCACGTAACTTCGGGGTTATAATTCGTACTGCGGCGGTAGACAAAAATGCAACAGAAATATCGACAGACATATCGGAACTTATCACACGTTGGAACCTTATCTTAACCAAAATCCAAACTGCTAAGGTTGGTGAGTTAATCATCGGCGAGGAAAATAGGGCTATGACGATAATTCGTGATTTGTTAAATAGCTCATTCACAAATATCCAAATTGACGATAAAACGCTCTATTCAGAGGTAAAAGAATATATCAAACATATAGCTCCAGAGAAGGAGAAGATAGTTAAATATTACAATGGTACAACGCCTCTGTTTGACCATCTTGACATTACTCGTCAAGTAAAAGGTATGTTCGGTAAGATCGTGCCTTTTAAACGTAAGTCATACATGGTAATTGAGCATACTGAAGCTCTCCATGTGATAGATATAAACAGTGGCTCTCGTGTTAAAGCGGGCAATTCTCAAGAAGATATAGCCATGGAGGTAAACTCTAATGCGGTTGAGTTTATCGCACGTCAGCTTCGTTTGCGTGATATGGGGGGGATTATAGTAATAGACTTTATAGACCTTCACAAGCCGGAAAATAGAAACGAGCTTCTCACAATGATGCGTGAGGCGATGAAAAACGATAGGGCAAAACATAACGTGTTGCCTCTCACTAAGTTTGGTCTTATGCAGATAACTCGCCAAAGGGTGCGTCCTGTGACAACGATGAAACATAGCGAGGTGTGTCCTTCGTGTCGTGGTACTGGAGAGATAACTCCTTCTATCCTTTTGGATAAAGAGATAGAGATGCACATAGAGCAACTTGTTGAGAGCGTAGATTTGAAATATATAAAAATAAAGACCAACCCTTATGTAATGGCTTACCTTAAAGAAGGGTTTATCTCACGTCGTCTAAAAATGATGTTTAAATACCATTGTTATATTAAACTTGTTGCGGACGAGTCGTTTGGTTATGTAGATAGTCGCTACTATGACAAGAATAACTGTGTGTTATCAACTCCATCTCATGAAGATTATGAGGTCGATTTAGATAGTCAAGATGATGAATCTGAAGAGTCTGATAGCTGATATATCAGAACAAAAATCATTTGCTAAACTAATATCTGTAAAAGATAAGGTGGTTGAGGTAAAAGGACTTTCGGGTTCTGCACGCTCAATCTCCGTTTCTATATATGCCTCTAAGGTAAAAGGGGTGCATACTGTTATTCTTGATACTAAAGATGAGGCAGGGTATTTCACAAACGATATGGAAGATCTTTTCGGCGGTGAAAATGTATATTATTTCCCATCAGCGTTTAAGAAGTCGATCATCTATCGCAACGAGTCTCCCTCAGGGATGGTACATCGTACAGCACTCCTTGAAAAATTATCTACCATAACCAAAAATGATACCATAATAGTCTGTACATACCCGGAGGCAATAGCCGAGATGGTAGTCACAAAAGACGAGATGGATGTCAGTACCATAAAGATAAAAAAAGGAGAGAAGATTGGGGTTACGTTCCTTTCAGAAAATCTCGATTCTTTGGGCTTTCAAAAAGTAGAGTTCGTCTATGAGCCGAACCAATATTCTATTCGTGGAGGAATAGTCGATATATTCTCATATTCCGACAACAACCCATATAGAATAGATTTTTTTGGTGATGAGATAGACTCTATCCGTTCTTTCGATGTCAATTCGCAACGTTCGATAGAAAAATGTGATACTGTAAATATAGTAGCTAAAATAAGCAGTGCCGGAAGAGACAAAGTCTCTCTTTTGGAGTTTATATCTAAGAGTAAAGCGGCAAAGAGCATTTGCTGGATTAGCTCTCCGATTACATTACTTACAAAAATAGGATCATTAACAACTAAACTTGCCGCTAAGTTAGCCGAAAATGATGAGAAGATAACGGTCGATGACATCCTATCCTCTAAAAGTGAGCTCACCGATGCAATAGGTAACGTGTCGAAGCTTTTTATTTCGGGTCAAAGTTTAGACAGTCTCGGAAAGACATCTACCATAGAATTTAACACGCAACCACAACCCGTTGTTTCTAAAAATTTCGATCTTCTTGCAGATACCATAAACGAATATACACTAAAAGGATATCGTTGTTTTATCGTTACTCCAAATAAGGCGCAGGTAGAACGTCTCGAAAACGCTTTTAACACCGCAGGTCGTCAAGATATATACTTTGAAAATATACCTATTGCTCTAACAGAAGGCTTTATAGATAACCAAGCTAAGGTTATGATGCTCACAGATCACCAAATATTTGAGCGTTATCACCGTTACGAGCTTCATAAACAATTGGCTCCTTCACAAGGACTTATAGCCTCAGAGCTAAGTGCCCTCTCTGTTGGCGATTATGTTGTGCATATAGATAGTGGGGTAGGACGATATGGTGGTTTAGTAAAGAGTATAGAAAATGGGAAGGTAAATGAGGCTATAAAAATCGTTTATCAAGGTGGTGACATATTGCTTGTTAATGTCCATTCGTTACATAAAATATCTAAATATAAAGATAAAGACAGTGAGGCTCCAAGAATAAACAAGCTTGGTAGTGGTGCTTGGCAGAAGTTTAAAAGTGCTGCTAAGGATAAAGTTAAAGATATAGCCAAAGACCTCATAGCTCTATATTCAGAACGTAAAAAGAGTAAAGGCTTTGCTTTTAGTCCAAGTTCATACCTACAATATGAACTTGAAGCTTCATTCTTATATGAAGACACTCCCGATCAACAAAAGGCAACGGAGGCGTTTAAGGCAGATATGGAGTCGGAGATGCCTATGGATAGACTTATCTGTGGTGATGTGGGATTTGGAAAGACAGAGATCGCTATGCGTGCGGCCTTTAAAGCCGTTTGTGACGGTAAACAGGTTGCTGTTCTCGTCCCTACAACGCTCTTGTCTCTTCAGCACTATCGCACCTTTAGTAAACGTCTAAAAGACTTCTCGGTCTCTGTCGAGAATTTCTCACGTGCTCGTAGTTCAAAAGATATAAAAGAAGTATTAGCTTCTTTAAAAGAAGGTAAAGTCGATATACTTATAGGAACACACAAGTTGCTTGGTAAAGACATAGAATTTAAAGATTTAGGGCTCCTTATAATAGACGAGGAGCAGAAATTTGGAGTTACAAGTAAAGAAAAGTTGCGTAAGATAAAGGCTAATGTAGACACTATGACCCTTACGGCGACCCCTATTCCTCGAACACTCCAATTTTCATTAATGGGGGTGCGAGACCTTTCTGTCATCAATACGCCTCCACCAAATAGGATGCCAGTAAGTACACACGTAAACACCTTTGACACAGAACTCATAAAAGAGGCAATAGATTTTGAAATTGGTCGTGGAGGTCAAGTATTTGTTGTGCATAATAAAGTAAAAACAATAGAACATATAGCCTCTATTGTAAAAGAATTAGTACCTTCGGCACGTGTAGTTGTTGCTCATGGGCAGATGAAGCCTTCGGAGTTAGAACGCATAATGATGAATTTCATATACGGAGAATATGACGTTCTTGTAGCCACGACGATAATAGAGTCTGGGATAGATATTCCAAATGTAAATACGATAATAATTAACGATGCTCAAAATTTTGGGCTTAGCTCTCTTCATCAGTTGCGAGGTCGTGTTGGACGTACTAATCGTAAAGCATATTGTTATCTCCTTACTCCCGATGATGCTGTTTTGAGTGATACTGCTCGTTTAAGGCTTAGGGCTATTGAGGAGTTTTCAGAATTAGGATCTGGCTTTAATATAGCGATGCAAGATTTAGATATTCGTGGGGCAGGAAATATATTAGGTGCCGAGCAGAGTGGGTTTATTGCCGATATAGGTTTTGAGACATACAACAAAATTCTTAATGAGGCGATGATGGAACTTAACGAGGAGCAATATGCTTCCGAGATGATTAGTGGAGAGGAGAAAACGCTCATTAATGAAGATACTATGAGTTATATAGCAGATTGCCAGATAGACACAGATGTTGAGGCTGTAATTCCAGATAGCTATATCTCAAATATAAATGAAAAGATAAAGTTCTATCGAGAGATAGATAAAATAGAAAGTCAAGCAGAGATTGATGTCATAAGAGAAACGTTAGTTGATAGGTTTGGCGCATTACCACAATCTACCGAAAATTTACTTTATATAGTATTCTTGCGTAAAAAGTGTGTGGAACTTGGCTTTGAAAAGGCGATAGTGAAAAATGGATATTTCATTCTTCACTTTGTATATAACCATGCTTCTCCATATTATCGAAGTGAAACATACACATCTATACTTAAATATGTATCTTTGGCGAGTGATAGGTTTAATTTAAAAACACGAAACGACAAACTTCTGCTTTCCATAAAGGGAGTTCAAAATATTGAAGAGGCGTTACAAATATTAGGAGAGATGGATGCAATGTCTAAAAAAAGCGAAAAATGAGATTAATAATAGATATAGGAAATACGTTAGTTAAGATGGCTCTTATGACCTCTACTGAGGATATGGAGGTCTTTCTAAGTAAAGATCTCACCATTGATGACCTTAAAGCAATAGAGGCGACTGAAACAATAGATGGCGTTGTGATATGTTCTGTCCGTGAGAGAGACGAGGTGCTTATGAACTATCTGAAAGATAAATACATAGAGTTTGTGGAGGTCACTTCTTCAACACCTATGCCTCTAAAGATAAATTACAAAACACCTGAAACGGTAGGTGTCGATAGACTTATGGCTGCCGTTGGAGCACGTCATTATAATTCTAAAGACGACCTTTTGGTTTGTGATTTCGGAAGTGCCATTACTTTTGACTTTATATCTTCTAAAGGTGAATTTTTAGGAGGAAATATATCTCCGGGTGCAGCTTTACGTTTTCGTTCACTACATTCGTTTACTAAAAGATTGCCCTTATGTTCTTTAGATGAGAAAGTTAGCCTCATAGGAGAAGATACAAATAGTGCCATAGTGAGTGGTGTTGTCAATGGTATAATTTATGAAATAAAAGGTTATTTGGATCATTTAGAGGGTTCTAAAAATTCTTTTTCTGTTTTTTTTACCGGAGGAGATGGAAAATATTTTGCAGATAAATTAAAAAAGACGATATTTGTAAAATCTTATCTGACGATAATAGGTATGTATGTAGTATTGAATTATAATTATGCGAATAAATAGAAAGATTGTAGCGGTTTTTGTGATGGTAGCAATGCTTTCTATTACGGGTGCTAAGGCTCAATACATTGTTGGAAACACGTTTTCTCCATATACCATGTATGGCTTGGGTGAGATGTATGTTACTGGCGATGCTGTTTCTAAGGCTATGGGCGGTATCGGTATTGCGAGTCGTCAAATGATATCTCCAAATACTCAAAACCCTGCGGCGTTTAGTGCAATGGGAGAGAAGGCTGTTTTGTTTTCAATAGGTCTCCAAGCAAATAACAATTATCTTCAAGATGGAGGCTTGTCAACAAGTCATAACTCGTTTCTACTGAACAATTTAAACCTTCAATTTCGTATAGCTAAAGGTATAGGTTTCGGTATGTCTTTATCTCCATATTCAAGTGTTGGATATAGGGTAAGACTTCAAGAAACAGATCCTAATGTGATTGAAAATATAGGCGATGTGACATATAACTACACTGGTCGTGGTGGTGCTTCGCAGTTGAAATTAGGCTTTGGTGTTGCTATTACAAAAGATCTTTCGTTAGGGATAAATTACATATATTATCTTGGTAATGTGACACGAGAGTTTAACTCTACAATAACACCATTTGTTACACCGTTTGATTATAGAGAGATATATGACAAGCAAGACCTTCTTGTTAACCAATCGTCTTTTGAGTTAGGTCTTCAATATAAAATAGAGACAAGCGATAGGTCGGCTATTACGATAGGTCTTGTATATCAGCCTCATATAAAAGGAACGGCAGATCTTAAACAGATAGTGTCAAGTTATAGTTCTAATTCTTCAGATACGGTAAAATATTCAAATAAAAATGCCTCAATACGTTATCCTGCAAAATATGGTGGTGGTATTCTCTTTGAAAATCCAAAGATGAAAGTAGGTATTGACTATGTGTATCAAGATTTTAAAGACGCTTTAACAGACTATAATACTTCTGAAAGAGCTAAGATGACTGGTTCACATGATCTTAAATTAGGGTTTGAATATATTCCAAACAGGTTTGACGTTCGTTCTCACATGAAAAGGTGGAGTTATAGGCTTGGAGCACGTTATGGACGTTCTTATATCGAATACGATGGAAAGCCTCTTGAGGAGGTCGCTTTGACTCTTGGCTTTGGTGTGCCACTTCAGAAAAATGGCTTTACACAAATGAACTTTGGTGCTGAGATAGGGCGTGCTGGGCTTGCTGCTGGTCAAGTGAAAAACACCTATTTCCGGATCTTCGGAGGATTTAACTTCTTCACGATGGGAGAATGGTTTAAAAGACACAAATTTAGATAATATAAATAATAATAATTGTAAAATAAGTTATGAAAGCATTTTTTAAATTGGCTTTATGCTTAGTCGTAAGTACATTCTTTGCGTCAACAGCATTTGCCCAAATAGACTTTAATCATCCTAAATTCGCTTCTTATGGCGATAGTGCAGAGAGTAGAGAGGCTAACTACACTAACTATTCATTTTTTAGAGATGATGTAACTCTTAAGAATTTTACAGGAGCTGCTAAAAGACTTGAGGAACTTGTAGCTGCTGCTCCGGCGTGTACTGAAAATATCTATATAATGGGTGTTTCAGTATATAAAAATCTTATTAACAGTGCAACAACAGATGCACAAAAACAAGATTATATCAATAAAACACTTAAGCTTTACGATCTTCGTGAGCAATATTTTGGTGGTGTGAAGTCAAGAATAATATTGGCTAACAAATCGCTTGATATGATGCGTTACAGATCAAAAGATCTTCCTGCTATCCGTAAGACTGTTGCGTTGGCAATTTCTAAAAGTAGTGATAATGTGAATTTAGAAATGGCACTTCAATATTTCAATTTGCTTGTAAATAACTATACAACAACTAAAAATGTTGATACTGCCGATCTTCTTGATGATTTCGATATGGTTAATACCGCAGTCACAAATAGTAAAGACTCTGCAAATAAGGCTAATGTGTTAAGAAACCTTGATGAGTTGCTTTTACAATCGGGTGCTGCAAATTGCGAAAACTTAGAGAGTATATTTAAACCAAAATATACAGCTAACCCTAACGATGCAGAGCTAATCAAAAAGATCATGGGCTATCTTATGCGTAACGAATGTAAGAGTGCTTTTGTAACAGAACTTTCTGAAAAATACTATTCTATCAACCCATCTCCAGAATCTGCATTCTCTCTTGCTGTTCTCTTTGCTTCTGCTGATAATGACGCTAAGGCTCAGAAATACTTTAAAGAGGCTGTTGAACTTGACACCAAACACGAGCAGATAAACAAATACCTTATGAGGTATGCTGGTCATGAACTTGTAAACGGTCGTTCTATGAGTGCTGCACGTCTTTCAAAACAAGCTATTTCTTACGATCCTAACCAATATGCTTCTTATATGTTGCTTGCACAATCTTATGCTATGGGTGCTAACAGTACAGGATGCGATGGATTTAACAAAAAGGCTATTTTCTTCCTTGTCGTAGATAATCTGCAAAAGGCAAAATCGTTGACTAACGACTCTGGGGATATTCAAAAGATAAACGATATGATACGAACATACGCTGCATATTTCCCTACAAAAGAAGATATTTTCTTCCAAGAAGGAATTAGAATTGGCGGTGGTATTAATGTCAATTGTGGTTGGATCAGTGGAAGTTCATCTGTAAGAACATCTAACTAAAAGATTTAATGTCTATAAAAAACCCAAATAAAATTATAATTTTAGCACTCCTGTTTTGGAGTGCTATCTTTATTGTTGGGTGTAAGGAGAAGAAAGTAGTAAAGTCGAGTGCTGATATACGGATTACCATGACAAGTACTAACCTTACCATTACTCAATATAAAGATGGAAAGATGACTTATCGTTTTACTACTCCTCATCTCACACGTTATGAAGGTAAGGGCAAAAGTGGAATGGATACGGCGTATATGATCTTTGATAAAGGGATAGATGTGGTCACATTTTCCGATTCTACAAAACAAATAGAATCTCATGTGGTTTCAAAGTGGGCTGTTTTTAGAGAGACCGAAAATATATGGGAGGCTCGTGACAGTGTCGTCGGGTTAAGTGCAGATGGAAAGAAGTTGTTTACCAATCTTTTGTTTTGGGATCAAAATAAACACAGCATATATTCGCCTATACATACACGTGTTGATAGTGGAGAAGAGTCTGTTGTTGGGGTAAATGGCTTTGTGTCAGACGAAAAAATGGACGATATAGTCTTCAATAAGTCGCAAGGACGCTTCTTGATAGATACTCTGTCTGGTGCTAATTAAAAAAAACAACAAAAAACTTTACTATTAAACAATAAATCAGTATCTTCGCAGGCATAAATCTAAGAGAATAAAAATATAAAATATAAAATAAAAAATGGCAGCATTAAATACGCTTAGAACAAAAGGAGGGGTAGTATTATCGATCATTATCGGTATATCGCTTATTGCATTTCTTTTAGGGGACTGGAACCGAATGGGTGCACAAAAATCAGTAGTTATAGGTAAGATAAATGGTGATAAAGTAGACTATCAAGCCTATATGAGCAATATCGATAGGCTCACTAATGCAGAGATGTTCTTAACAGGACAATCGTCTTTATCTGCTGAAGCTACTGAAAAAGTACAGAATGATGCTTGGCAACAGATGGTTGTTGACAAAGTCGTAGTTTCTGATTTTGAAAAATTGGGCGTTTATGTCTCAGAAGAGGAGATGGTAGATATGACAACTGGTAATTTTGTGTCGCCAGTTCTAAGTTCTATCTTCGTTTCTGCATCTCGTCAGTTTGACAAAGAGATGATGGAGAACTTTGTCTCTAACCTTGACAAAGACGAATCTGGACGTGCTCGTAAATTTTGGACTTATATAGAGACTCAAATGTCTCAAGAAAGAGCTATTAGCAAATATAACAATATCGTAAAACAAGGCATCTTTGTTACTGACTTAGAAGTTGCTGCTGGGGTGAGAAACGCAAATACTGTGGTTAACATAGACTATGTGTCTCAACCTACATCAATAATTGCTGATTCTACTGTCTCTGTTTCAGATGCTCAGATGAGAGAGTTCTACAAAAATAACATAGCACGCTATAAAAGAAATGCAGGTCGTGATATTCGTTATGTAGTTTTTGAAGCACTTCCTTCTCCAGCCGATTATAAAGCTGCTGAAGAAACATTCAATTCTCTTAATGAAGAATTTAAAATTTCTGCTGATCCTATACAATTTGTAAATCTAAACTCAGAGCAAAACTTCTCGCCTAAATTTTTAGCTGCAAATGAACTCCCTGCAGGTATGGCAGAACAAGCTGCTGGTGCGAGTGTGGGTTATATGTTCCCAACAACATTTGTTGATGACGTATATACATCTGCAAAAGTTACAGCTATCAAAAATATGCCAGACTCATTGTCTTTTAGTTTTGTTGTCGTTCCTATGACTCTTAATGTAGACAGTTTGGTTAATTTGCTGAATGCTCCAAAAGCGAATTTTGATACTGAAATTAACAATGTTATAGCTCAAGTTCCTGCTGTTCAACCAGCACAGAGTGTTAATATGAGTACTTCAGAGTTGAATGATATGATGCTTGAAAAGATGTCTGATGCTCCTGTTGGTAAGGTCGTTTCTATAAATAACGGTCAAGTGGCTCAAATCATGAAAATCACAAAAAGAGGTAAAGTTATCCCTAAATTGCAACTTGCAGAACTTATCTCTACTGTTGTTCCTTCTCCTGAGACAGAGCAATTAGCATACGCTAACGCTACAGCATTTGTCAATAAAGTTAAAAATGTAGAAACATTTAATAAAGTAGCCTCTGATGATGCTCTTTTAGTTAGAAGTGCTTCTTTATCTTCACAATCAAATAAAGTAGACGGTATCGACGGATCTCGTGAGATAGTAAGATGGGCGTTTACATCAGAGAAGAATGCTCTTTCTCATGTCGTGTCTATCGAAAATAAAAATATAGTGGCTTGTCTTGTTGACGTAGTTAAAGAAGGAACTGCTACTTTTGAAGAGGCAAAAGAAGAAGTTAAAATGGCTTGCATATCTGAGAAAAAAGGAGAGATGCTTGCTTCGGAAATGGCTGCTGCCGGTTCTATGGATGCCATTGCTGCTAAATATGGCTTGACAATCGGAAGTGCTATGGACATTAATTTTGATGCGTTCTTCGTACAAGGGCTTGGCGTTGCTCCATCTGTTATTGGTGCTGTCACATCTCTTGGCGTAAACAAAGTGTCAAAACCTATCGTCTCTGCCGAAAATGTAACTGTTGCTAAGGTAACATCTGTTGCTAACACAAACGAGGTAAATGCGATGTCTGAAAAGGCACTATTAGAAGCTCAAGCTGCAACAAACATAGAAGGTCGTTTGTTCGGTGCTTTGATTAGTGGTGCTGACATAGTTGACGAAAGAGTATTATACTTCTAAAAATATAAGGACCATATATAAAAAAAGCACACTTTTTGGTGTGCTTTTTTTATGTTTAACTATAATATAAATTATAAAAGTCTGAAAGTCATATTGTCTGTGGTGATAGGTGTCGTCTTTCTATCATCAGGGATACTAAAGATGATCTCTATATACGATTTCGAACTATACATATTTAGTTTTAGCATCTTTAGCTTTGACTTCAGTTCTCTATTAGCTCGTTTGGTGATAGGTTTCGAGATGGCTCTCGGTTTTGGATATATGATCAATATATATCATAAGCCATTCTATTATACTATCCTCTATACCTTAATTGCTTTTACTATATTCCTTATAATACTTGTTGCTGTGGGACGTGACGATAATTGTCGTTGTTTTGGAGAGCTTGTGTCGTTAGATCCTGTCGATTCTATAATTAAAAATGTGTTTCTTATAGCCATTGTGATATATACAAAAGATGATAGGAAATATATTTTGCCTGTCAATAAAAATATAGCTCTTGCATTTTGTCTTTTAATCGTTGTTATACCTATTGCTATTAACCCTCCAAATAAGATAAGATCTATGTTTTATTCTTCATCCACAATAAACCAAGTTGTCCTCGATGACTTTGTAATCTCGAATGACACTTTGAAGTTGGGCTCTCATGTTAAGATGCTTTGCTTTTATAGTACTTCTTGTCACTATTGTGAGCTTGCCTCACAACAAGTATCACAAATCGTTATAAATAATAGGTTGGATCCAAATAAAATAATGAATTTTTTTTGGGATGATAAGTTGTCTATCAATGAGTTTTATGACCGCACTAAAGCTGTCGCTTGTCGTTATAAAATTATCGATATAACTGATTTTTTAGATATTACAGATGGAAATATGCCGACAATAATACTTCTTGAGGATGGTGGTAAGGCTACTGTTTTCGATTATCACACTATCGATGAACGGTTAATCGTGGAAGCTTTATTATTACAATAATAGATATTTATATTATCTTTGTAAACTAAATATTGTATAAATTATGGCAATCTACTTAAATGACGTATCGAGAACCTTTGGCGAATATCTGCTTATTCCCGGTTTAACGACAAAAAAATGTATTCCTTCTAATGTGTCGCTTAAAACTCCATTGGTGAAATTTAAAGATGGAGAAAAGTCGTCTATAGAGCTTAATATACCTGTCGTTTCTGCTATTATGCAATCTGTCTCTGACGATGGCTTGGCTATTGAGTTGGCTCGTAATGGAGGCTTATCTTTCATATTTGGATCACAACCTATTGCTCCTCAAGCGGAGATGGTGCGTAAGGTGAAAAAGTTTAAAGCAGGATTTGTGGTCAGTGACTCAAATCTAACTCCTGAGAACACATTGACAGATGTTGTCGCTATGATACAAAAAACAGGGCATTCCACTATCGGGATTACCGACGATGGAACTCCTAATGGTGTGCTTTTAGGTCTAATAACAAGCCGTGATTATCGTGTTGGTGTCGATAGCCCGGATAAGAAAGTAAAAGAGTTTATGACTCCATTTGCTAAACTTACTGTGGGAGAGTTGGGTGTTTCTTTAAAAGATGCAAATCAAATTATTTGGGAACATAAGCTAAACACGCTTCCTATTATCGATAAAGACCGCAAGTTAGTTTACTTTGTTTTCCGTAAAGATTATGACAGTCACAGAGATAACCCAAGTGAATTATCCGACTATGGTAATAAAAAACTGTTAGTTGGAGCTGGTATTAATACAAGAGACTATCAAGAAAGAGTTCCTGCGTTAGTTGAAGCAGGAGTAGATGTCTTGTGTATAGATTCGTCAGACGGATATTCTCAATGGCAATGTGACACCATTAAATGGGTCAAAGATACATATAAAGGGCAAGTTCTTATTGGTGCTGGAAATGTTGTAGATAAGGAGGGTTTCCTTTATCTTGTCGAGGCAGGTGCTGATTTTGTTAAGGTAGGTATTGGTGGTGGTTCTATCTGCATCACAAGAGAGCAAAAAGGCATAGGTCGTGGACAGGCAACGGCTATTATTGATGTTGCTGCTGCACGTGACGAATATCTAAAAGATACAGGAGTATATATTCCGATTTGTAGTGATGGAGGGTTAGTACATGACTACCATATGGTTTTGGCTTTGGCTATGGGGGCTGACTTCTTGATGATGGGGCGTTATTTTGCTCGTTTCGATGAGTCTCCAACAAAGAAGATGAGAGTTGGCAACAATTATGTTAAGGAATATTGGGGAGAGGGTTCAAACCGTGCTCAAAATTGGCAACGTTATGATATGGGAGGTACAGAGTCTCTTAAATTTGAGGAGGGTGTCGATAGCTATGTTCCTTATGCTGGGAAGATGAAAGATAACCTTGCTGTTACTTTAGGTAAAATTAAAGCTACCATGTGTAGCTGTGGCTCAACGACAATTGCGGAACTTCAAAGAACAGCCAAAGTTACGCTTGTCTCTTCAACAAGCATTGTCGAGGGTGGGGCTCACGATGTGATACTTAAAGATCAAGGTTGATAAATTGCAGATATAAAAAACGCTCAAACTTTTAATAGTTTGAGCGTTTTTTATAAATAATATACTAATAATTTGTTTTTCTCTCTTCGAAATAAGCTTGTGGATGTTGGCAAGCAGGACATACTTCAGGAGCTTCTTTTCCTGTATGTACATAACCGCAATTGCGACATTGCCATTCTATAACTTCTTCACGAGCAAATACTTCTTTTTTCTCAACGTTAGAAAGGAACTTCCTGTAACGTTTTTCGTGTTGAGCCTCTACCTTAGCTATGTTTCTAAATGTAAGAGCAACATCTGCAAATCCTTCTTCTTCAGCGATGCGTGCAAATTTTGGATATGCGTCACTCCATTCTTCAAGTTCACCTTCGGCAGCAGCCTTTAGGTTTTCGGCAGTTGTTCCTATTACCCCTGCAGGATATGAAGTTGTGATCTCTACCATTCCACCTTCAAGATATTTAAAGAATTTCTTAGCGTGTTCTTTTTCTTGTTCAGCAGTCTCGGTAAATATAGCTGAAATCTGTTCAAAGCCTTCTTTTTTTGCTACACTTGCAAAAAAAGTATATCTGTTACGTGCTTGGCTCTCACCGGCAAATGAGATGAGAAGATTTTTCTCTGTTTGTGTGCCTTTAATACTTTTCTTCATAATATGTGGTTTTAAATTTCTAATACAAAAATAGTCAATAATACTATACTATAACTCTAAAATCTTATTTTTTTATCTATTTCGATATAGATAAAATTTATGAAAAAAAGAAGTCGAAATGTTTGGTTATTAATTTTTATTATTATCTTTGCCTCATAATGAAAATGAACAATAACATACAACTACATCATCATTGC
>JAVVUK010000017.1:22504-22783 GCA_036653215.1 Rikenellaceae bacterium | reverse complement strand
TTGTAAATAACGTTGAGTATTTTATTCCACTTGGCGATAATATAAACGTCGAAGAGGAGCTTTTAAAACTTAATGCAGACCTCGACTATACACGTGGCTTCCTAAACTCTGTTATGAAAAAACTCTCAAATGAGAAGTTTGTCTCGTCGGCTCCTGCTAAAGTTGTAGATATGGAACTTACTAAGAAAGCAGATGCTTTAGAGAAAATCGCTATATTGGAAGATCAAATCAAAAAATTATCATAATGTATGTAATAGAAGGAGTAGTCGCACATGGTCG
>JAVVUK010000017.1:0-22494 GCA_036653215.1 Rikenellaceae bacterium | reverse complement strand
CTTGGTACTTCGTTGGGGTTTCCTACGGCAAATATAAATGTCAACTCCTCTATTGCGCAAAATATCACATTTGGAGTTTACTTTGCAAAAATAACGATAGATAAGGTTAGCTATAAAGGTATAGCTAACCTTGGACATCGTCCTACTGTTGCTGAGTCAGACGATAGTGTGCTTGAAGTATATATCTTTGACTTTAACCAAGACATATATGGCAAGACTATATGTGTCGAGTTAAGTAGGTTTATCCGTGCGGAGAAGAGGTTTAATAACCTTGAGGAGTTGAAAACAGCAATTAAAAATGATATTTTAATTGCAAAAAGGTTTTAATTAAGAATTTTTTTATATCTTGCGTCCCTAAATAAAGTGCTTTGCACTTTTTTTATTGTCATATCCGATTATTTGTAAGTGGTAAGATAGGGCTAAATTTTGTAAGAAATTATATAATAATAAATTTTAATAAGATATGTTTAAAGGACATCCCAAAGGGCTATATGCCCTCGCATTAGCCAATACAGGAGAGCGTTTTGGTTATTACACTATGCTTGCTATTTTTACCCTCTTCTTGCAAGCTAAGTTTGGCTTTTCAGCCTCAGAAACCTCAACAATCTTCGGCTCATTCTTGGCGTTGGTTTATTTTTTACCTCTTCTTGGTGGTATTATCGCCGACAAATGGTTAGGATATGGTAAAACAGTAACAATAGGTATCATCGTGATGTTTGTTGGTTATCTGCTACTTGCAATACCAACCTCACAAGGTACATTTGGACTTGTCCTTATGTTGGCCGCTTTGTGTATGATCTCGCTCGGCACAGGTCTTTTTAAAGGTAACCTCCAAGTTATGGTCGGTAACCTATATGACAATTCAGAATTAAAAGGACTTCGAGACACCGCATTTAGTATTTTCTATATGGCAATAAACATAGGTGCTTTATTTGCTCCTACTGCTGCAACAATGGTTGTAGAATACTTCATGAAAAAAGGAGGACTTGTCTACAATGCTGCTATGCCAGAACTATCACATCAACTTTTAGGTGGTACAATAACCGAAGAGGGAATGGCTAAATTAAGCTCTTTTGCTAACACGCAACAAGCTCAATTTGCCTCTTTAAACGATTTTGCAACTACATATATAGACAAACTTTCTGAAGCATATAACTATGGCTTTGGCGTTGCTTGTATCTCATTAGTGCTTTCTATGGCTATATATCTTGGCTTTAAGAAAACATTTAAACACGCAGACTATAATGCAAAACAACTTGCAGCGAAAAATGCTGCTGCTGGTGTAGCACAACCTAAAGAACTTACTCCAAAACAAACAAAAGAACGTGTCGTTGCTCTTCTTCTTGTCTTTGCCGTTGTAATCTTCTTCTGGATGTCATTCCACCAAAATGGTCTTACTATGACTTTCTTTGCTCGTGACTATACAGCAAACGTAGCAACAGGATTTGATAGGATAAGCTTTGATGTGATGAACCTTGCTGTATTGTTAGTCTCTGTTTATAGCTTGTTTAGCTTCTTCCAATCTTCAAAAAATCGTGGTCGTATAATTTCAGCGTTAGTATTTGCTGTTTCTATAATTATACTCATTATGAAATACAAAAATCTACCTCTTGAAGTTGCTGTCCTTCCACAGATATTCCAACAATTTAATCCATTCTTTGTAGTTGCTCTTACTCCTGTTTCGTTAGCACTCTTTGGGTCGTTGGCAAAACGTGGTAAAGAACCTTCAGCACCACGTAAGATTGGTATCGGTATGGTTATCGCCGCTGCCGGTTTCTTGATCCTTGCTATCGGATCGTTTGGTCTTCAAACTCCCGATGCACTTGCAGCAACAGGCGGTGTGAGTCCTGATTTAGTATCTCCAAATTGGCTTATAAGCACATATTTAGTTCTTACCTTTGCTGAACTTCTTTTGAGCCCTATGGGTATCTCATTTGTATCAAAAGTTGCGCCTCCAAAATTGAAAGGAGCCATGATGGGTGGATGGTTTGTTGCTACAGCAATAGGAAACTACCTTGTTGCAATTATCGGTCACCTTTGGGGCGGAATGCCTTTATGGATGGTATGGGGCGTGTTAATAGTATGTTGTTTACTTTCAGCAATATTTATTTTCTCTATACTTAAAAAACTTGAAAGAGTTACCGAAGACGCTTAACAAATCGTTTTTTTAGATAATCAAAACAGTGCTTAATTAGTATTAGGCACTGTTTTTGTTTATAATCAAGTGAAATTTTTCTTAAAAAATTTGGTGGTTATAATTTTTATATCTATCATTGCAAAATAAAATCATTAAAAAACAAATTGCTTATAGGAAAATTTCTACTCAACAACATTTTAATTAAAAAAGAGTAGTATGTTAACACAACACAACATGACCGATGATAGTGCTTTAATTCAAGCGTATATATCGGGTGATAATGACTCAATGTCAAAGTTGATGGATAGGTATAAAAAGAAAATTTATAAGTATATCCTCTTGACGGTCAAAAATGATAGTGTGGCTGATGATATTTTCCAAGATTTGTTTATCAAAATTCAAAAATCACTTAAGAGCGATAGGTATATAGACAATGGGAAGTTTCTATCTTGGACTTTGCGTATAGCGCATAACTTGATCATTGACTATTTCCGTCAAAAGAAACAATCTAACTTAGTCTCAACAGACGACGAGGGTCAATCTAACATCATGTATAGCCAGTCTCTTGTAGAGTCTAATATCGAAGATAAATTAGTTGACGACCAGATAAAGACCGATCTTAGGCGATTGGTAGATAGCCTTCCGATAGAACAACGTGAGGTGGTCATATTACGTCATTATCTTGGTATGAGCTTTAAAGATATTGCCACACATACAGATGTAAGCATAAATACAGCATTAGGACGTATGAGATATGCGCTTATAAATTTACGTAAGATGATCGAAGATAACAATATGTATATGGATTTAAAAAATTATTCATAACAATAAAGATATAACATAAATCGTTAACATTAATATAACAAATTTAGCCTATGGAAAATACATACAATTCAGATTTTGATGATGACGACAATGAACTTTTTCTAAACAATGTTATAGGTGACGATATCGGTCTTTTAAATATAAGTCGCTTTTTGGATAGAGCATATGCCGAGGAAGATGATGTTTAACAAAAAATAGGTCGATTAGAGATGATTGACCTATTTTTATTGGTAAGTTTGGTATTTTAAAATTGTTTACCTATCTTTGCAGCCGAAAAGTATTGGAATCTCTTATGAGAATATTGAAGGTCTCCGTAATATTCCGTACTAAACTTAAAAATATATAAAAGTGGAAAGTTTAATTAAATTGGCAACTGACACCTATAATGCAAGTGTTGGAGAGGTAAGTGCTCGTCCAAGTTTCAAAGCAGGTGATACAGTTACAGTAACCTACAAGATTATTGAAGGTGCTAAAGAGCGTCAACAGAGTTTTAGAGGCGTTGTTATTCAAAAAAGAGGTTCAGGTAACACTGAAACTTTTACTGTTCGTAAAACAACTGAAGGCATAGGTATTGAGAGGATTTTCCCTATCAATCTCCCTACTATCATCTCTATTGAGGTTAACAAAGTGGGTATCGTTCGTAAAGCTCGTATATTCTACTACCGTGACCTTAAAGGTAAGAAAGCTCGTATCAAAGAAAAAAGAACTCCATCAAAACAAAAGTAAGAGACAGTTTATTGATGTTTCTATTTACAATTTTAAAAGGTGTAGGGTTATCTCTGCATCTTTTTTATTTTTTATAGTATATGAAGATTTTATTTGTCTGTTTGGGTAATATATGTCGTTCGGCAGCTGCTGAGGCTATATTTTTAAAGAAGACACAAGAGGCTGGGCTAAAAGGTGTCACCATAGACTCTGCTGGAATATTAAATATCCATAAGGGTCAAAATTCGGATAGCAGGATGATCTCTCATGCTGCAAAAAGAGGGTATCAAATAGTCTCTACTTCACGTCCTATCACAAAAGAAGATTACCGAAATTGTGATATGATTATAGGTATGGATAGCGAAAACATAGCTGAACTTCAAAAAAGAGCCACTAATAGAGATGAATATCGCAAGATATATAAGATGACCGATTTTGCTGTGAAGCTTGATTTCGAAGAGGTGCCCGATCCTTATTATGGAGGAGACGATGGGTTTGAAAAAGTTTTAGACATTCTTGAAGACGCTTGTAACGGGCTTTTAGATGCTATTGAAGATAAGGAGATAATTTATGGGTAGAAGTGCTGTCGTTTTTGATATGGATGGGGTGTTAGTCGATAACACGGAGATACATATAGATGCTTTTGTGATTTATTGTAAGCGTTATGGTATGGATATGAAACGTGAGATGTTGCGTCCTTTTTTTGGTATGGGAAACGATGATATTTTCCCGGCGATCTTTAATAAGAAATTTACGCCTTCAGAAATTGCTGTAATGGCAGAGGAAAAGGAACTTATATATCGTGATATTTTTGCCTCTAAGATAAAACCTCAAAATGGGCTGATAAAAATATTAGAAGATCTTAAGGCAAAAGGAATAAAAATGGCGGTTGGTAGTTCGGCGATGCGTAAAAATGTAGATTTTGTGCTTGACAAATGTGGTATAGGGGGCTATTTTGATGCTATTTCGTGTGGAGATATGATTTCTAAGGCAAAGCCAGATCCGGAAGTCTTTGTCCTTGCAGCCTCTTTGCTTGGCGTAAAGACGACAGATTGTGTGGTCATTGAAGATGCCTTTGCAGGAGTCAAAGCCGCACGTGCCATAGGAAGCCGTGTTGTTGTCCTTACGACGACCTATCCGAGAGATCAACATACAGATTTTGACGTGTTAATAGACGATTTTACTCAAATAACAGCAGATGAACTTTTAGGGTAATAGTGCTTTTTATAGGGGGTGTATTCAAAAAAACATAGGTTTTTTTGAATACACCCCCTATTTTTTTTGTGTTATTTGAAAAAACAGCGTATATTTGTGCCATCTTTTATAAAAACTAAAAAAATGACATCAGCACGTTTTAAAGCTTTAGGCAATATCTCTTCAAGAGAAAAAGTAGAAATAAAATTTAGAGAAGAGCCAATCTCAACATATTTTGGGATTGATGTTTTTAACAGAGAAAAGATGAGGCATTACCTCACAAAAGAGGCTTATGAGTCGGTGTGTAGTGCCATAGAAGAAGGTTCTCGTATTGAACGACGTTTCGCCAACCAAGTTGCCGCAGGCATGAAAACTTGGGCTATGGAAAATGGAGCTACCCACTATTCACACTGGTTTCAGCCACTAAACGACTCTACCGCAGAAAAGCATGATGCTTTTTTTGAACCTATATGGGGCGGAGGTTCGTTTGAAACTTTTAAAGGAGAACTCCTTGTTCAGCAAGAACCCGATGCTTCATCATTTCCAAATGGTGGCTTGCGTAACACCTTTGAGGCTCGTGGATATTCGGCTTGGGACCCTTCAAGTCCTGCTTTTATAATTGATAATACGCTATGTATTCCATCTATATTTGTGGCTTATACAGGCGAAGCTCTTGACTTTAAGACTCCTTTAATAAAGTCATTAACGGCTGTGGAAGCAGCAGCGGTCTCTGTGTGTCAGCTTTTTGATAAAGATGTGACAAAGGTGAATGTGACTTTAGGATGGGAACAAGAGTACTTTCTTGTCGATGAAGAACTCTTCTTAGCACGTCCCGACCTTATGCAAACAGGACGTACATTGATGGGGCATACTGCTGCAAAAGACCAACAGCTTGAAGATCATTACTTTGGTGCTATTCCTGAAAGGGTGTCTTCTTTTATGAAGGATTTTGAACAACGTGCTTATAGGCTTGGCATACCTCTAAAGACTCGTCATAATGAGGTTGCTCCTTGTCAGTTTGAGTGTGCTCCGATGTTTGAAGAGGCAAACATAGCGGTTGACCATAATACACTTCTTATGACGATCATGCGTCGCACAGCAACAGATCATAAATTGCGTGTTCTCTTTCATGAAAAGCCTTATAATGGCGTTAATGGATCGGGAAAACACTGTAACTGGTCGCTTCTCACAAATACAGATGTTAACCTTTTATCACCCGGTAAAACACCTAAAAACAATACTCAATTTCTAACGTTTTTTGTCGCTGCTATAAAAGCGGCTCACGACTATGGAACACTTATGATGGCATCTATTGCTTCACAAACAAACTCACATCGTCTTGGAGCAAACGAAGCTCCTCCGGCAATAATGTCAGTATTTGCAGGCTCTACTCTAAATGAAATATTAAATTCGATAGAAGAGCGTGTCTCAGATCAAAAGCTGTCCTCAGATCAAAAGAGTGAGATAAAACTCGATATTGGCAAAATCCCGGAGATATTATTGGATAATACCGACCGTAATCGTACTTCTCCATTTGCTTTTACCGGAAATCGTTTCGAATTTAGAGCTACTGGATCATCAGGCAATTGTGCCTCTCCGCTTATTATCATAAACGCTGCTGTTACAGAGACGCTGCTTGATTTTCGTCGTCGTGTCGATGAGCTTATCGAAAAAGATGTTAAGAAAGACGAAGCTATACTTCAAGTCATACGTCGTTTTATCATAGAGTCTAAACAGATACGATTTGAGGGTAATGGGTATAGTGAAGAGTGGATTAAGGAGGCTACGAAAGGACGTGGATTTAAGAGTATCAAAAATGTACCTGAAGCCTTTGAGGTGTTTCTTGATCCTAAATATAATAAGATACTCATAGATAACGATATATTGTCAGGTGTAGAGCTACATTCGAGGTTCGAGATAAAAAATGAGACTTTCATCAAGAAATTACAGATAGAGTCTCGTGTATTGGGGGACCTTGCTGCAAACCACATTATACCAACCGCAATTTCATATCAAAATATATTAATCGCAAATGTGAAGGGCTTGAGAGAGATTTTCCCAGATGATTATCAAACAATGGCTTCAGAGGAGATACGTGCTATAAAAGAGGTTTCTCACCATGTTAATGTGATACGAGAACTCTCTTCTGCTATGACGGAAGAACGTAAAAGGTGTAATAAGATAGATGACGTTGCTAAAAGAGCAAAGAAATATACCGAGCTTGTAGATCCTTTCTTAGGTAAGATAAGAGACCATATAGATAGATTAGAGTTGATAGTGGACAACGGATTGTGGCCTTTGCCTAAATATCGTGAGTTGATGAACATACATTAAACGACATAAAAAAAGGCGTTTCGAGATTAGTCGAAACGCCTTTTTTATTAGGTTTATTATTTTATAACCTCAACCACCTTGCCATGATCTTCTACAATACGTTTGTAGAATTCTGGTGTATATCCTGTTTGTGAAGGAAATTCAGCTATCAAATCTTCATTGCCATTATATATAAATTTACCATCTTTCTCTTTTTTGATGTTTCCGTCTATATATTTGACAAGTAGATATTGGTCAAGAGCAACCCATTTGTTAAATAGATTATTACCCGTATTAACGGTAAAATCTGTAAGGTAAGCATTACATTTTGCAGGAGACTCTTTGTAAAGTTCTTCGGCTATCTTATCTGTTTTTTTCACAGACTCCAGAGCTTCATTTTCCCATTTGTCAGCCTCTTCACGTACCCTTTTGCCTATTACGTTATAACGTAAATATGAGAATTGTGCTACACGGTTAAAAATCCAAAATGCAGACGTTGGAGAGTATGTTATCATATCACCATTTCCTTCTTCCCAGTTTTTAGATATCGCTTTTGTAGAGGTGTAGTTTGGAAGTAGAGCCGAAGTCCCAGAATCGTCTACAGCAAACCAATAGATACCTCCGATATAGTCAGGAACATAACTTCTTGATTGAGAAACAAACCAAAATCCTGTTTGTTGAGTCGATACAGCACGTTCGTTTAAATATTCTTTGCCATCGACAGTAAATGTTAGAGGTCTCCAACGATATGGAAGTTCACTACCACCAGCACCAACGTCATAACGCATATCCATAGGAGTTCCTTCATAGTGGTTACGCATAGCATCTGCAAGATTTTTAACTGAAATTTTACGATCTGGTTTTACCCAAAGAGGCATTCTTTCAGTATTTGGCTTGCCCATGACATGATCTGTAAAGGCATCCATATCTTTATTATATTCTCTCAAGAAGCTCCATACACGAGCCTCAGAGGTGCGTTGTCCCATGAATGAAATAGGGTTATATGCCGCTGCAAAATCGAAGTCAGCATCTTTACCATTAAAATATCCCATCTCACGAGCAAAAGAAATAACGTCTTTTGAATATAGGGTGTTTGGGTCTTTAGCTGGTAATTTTGTTATGCGTGATTGGTTGGCGTGTCCTGATATATAACCGTCAGGGATCATACGAGCAGCCCACACGATACCTTTATTTACGTTTTTGCCTTTTACCATTTTTGTGCCTTTCCCAAGAACCTCCATTATCCAAGCTTCATTTTTGTCAGCTATGGAAAAACTTTCACCTGTTGAGCAGTAGCCATATGTGTTTGCTAAATCTACCATTATCTGTATTGCTTCACGAGCTGTCTTAGCCCTTGATAATGTAGTGTAGATAAGAGAACCATAGTCTATTATACCTGTTGTGTCTTGAAGCTCCTCACGTCCTGTAAATGTAGTTTCGGAGATGGCAACTTGAAATTCGTTCATGTTGCCGATAGTGGCGTAAGTGTGTGCAACTTCAGGTATTGAACCATGATATTTACCATTGTCAATATCGAAAATTTTACGCATCGTGCCTGGCTTATGGTCTGCTGCAGGATGGAAATAGAGTTCTCCATACATGGTGTGTGTGTCCATAGCATAAGTTATCATAACCGAGCCGTCTGTGGAAGCTCCTTTTGTTACAATAAGGGATGTACAGGCCTCTGCAATATTAACAGAAGAGAATAGCATCACTGATAGTAGACCTAAAGCAATGAGATGTTTTTTCATAGTTTTTATTATTTGTTGATTATTTGTTGTATTTTTGTAAAGAGGAATTTTAGAAACAATTCCTAAATATATGGATTATTTTTTTACTATGAAAGAGATTGAAGAAAAAATTATAAATATAAAAAGCAAATTACCTGATAATGTGCAACTTATAGTAGTAACTAAAATGTTTCCTGTGGAGGTGATTAATGAAGCATATTTAGCAGGTGAGCGTAATTTTGGAGAAAATAGACCACAAGAAATGGTTGAGAAGCATTCTGTTATGCCAAACGATATACTTTGGCATCAAATAGGATCTCTGCAAACTAATAAGGTGAGGTCTATTATACCATTTGTACATATGATACATTCTATCGATTCGGCAAAATTATTGGAGTTTGTTAATAAAGAGGCTTTTAGGATAAATAGGGTAGTGGATGTGCTTATGGAGGTCGACATAGCACAAGAAGATACCAAACATGGTTGGAAAGTTGATGAGCTTTTAGAATATTTAAAATCGGATAGTTTCAAAGCTCTTTCTAATATAAAGGTGTGCGGAGTAATGGGTATGGCGACTTACACAGACGACAAAGAACAGGTGAGAAGAGAATTTAGATCTTTAAAATCGGTGTTTGAAAATGTGAAAAATATAATATCAAGTGTAGAAACAATATCTATGGGCATGAGTGGCGATTATGAAATAGCAGTTGAAGAGGGAGCCACAATGGTAAGAATTGGAAGTAGTATTTTTGGAAAGAGAAATTATAAATAAATCATGGCAAATATATCGACTAAATATTTAGGGCTTTCATTGAAAAACCCTATCATTGCAAGTAGCTCTGGTCTTACGAGCAACTTAAAATCAATAATGGAACTTGAAAAGGCAGGTGTTGCTGCCGTTGTTCTTAAGTCTTTATTTGAAGAGCAGATGACTAATCAGGCGAACCACCTAAATGGTGATGATGCCACAGGAGAGGCATATGACTACCTTAACAATTATGTTAAAAGCAACTCTATTGATAACTATCTCACTTTGCTTAGCGATTGTAAGAAAAACTGTAACATACCTATAATAGCCAGCATAAACTGTTATAGCAATGGTGAATGGGAAGATTTTGCTTTAAAGATAGAAAAAGCGGGAGCGGATGCCATAGAACTCAACATATTCTATCTCCCTACATCAAAGATAGATCTATCAAAAAGTATTGAAGAGCAATATCTAAATACGGTGAGCGAAGTGGTAAATAGGGTATCTATCCCTGTGTCTGTAAAGATGTCGTCACACTTTACAAACCCTCTGCTTATGATAAATAAACTATATCAAAGAGGCGCAAAAGGAGTTGTCCTTTTCAATAGGCTTTACCAACCAGACATAGATATAAAAACACTTTCTTTCACTTCAGCTCCTATTTTTAGCACTTCTAATGAGGTTGCCGAAGCATTAAGGTGGATCGCCATTGCCTCTGTGGAGGTAGACACAATAGATTATGCCGCCTCAACAGGTGTTCATAGTGGTGAAGATATGATAAAAATGCTTCTTGCTGGGGCTTGCGCCGTGCAGATATGTTCTACACTGTACGAAAATGGAGATGGTGTAGTTGCCGATATGTTATCATTTCTTGAAAAATGGCTTAAAGGGCGTAATGTTATTGACTTGAAGCAAGTGATAGGATATATGAATAGCAAACATATTGAGGCAGGAACGATATACGAAAGAGCTCAATTTATGAAATATTATTCTAATCATTAATTTGTATATGGCTTTATTGGAGGATAGCGGTAAGCTTTTTTACTCAATCTCAGAGGTGGCTCATGAGTTTGATGTTAATGCGCATACCTTACGTTTTTGGGAAGATGAGTTCGAGATGTTATCTCCTGAAAGGAGTGGCATAAGACGTAAATATTCGCCCGATGACATACGTAAAATACGTGCTATATACACTATGCTTAAGGTAAAAGGCATGACCATAAAAGGGGCTAAAGAACTTCTTTCCAAAGGTGTTACTTCGGAAATAGACAAAATTAGCGGAGCTGTTGAGAGGTTAGATATAATAAAAGCAAAAATACAACAAATGATATTTGAAATAGATGCTAATGACAGTAAATAATATGACACAAGACAACACTTTATTAGCGCAAACGGTAATTGAGGTGTTAGAAGAGTTTGCTCCTCTTTCTTTTCAAGAGAAATGGGATAACGCAGGGCTTCTTGTTGGTTCTCCATATGACAAAGTAAAAAAAGCACTCCTCACCCTTGACGTTACAGAAGCGGTTGTTGACGAGGCAATTGGCTGTGGCGCAGATATGATAATATCTCATCATCCTCTTATCTTTACTCCTTTAAAGAGTTTGGGCGGAAAGAGCGATACCGAACGTGCTGTTATTAAAGCTATCAAAAACGATATACTCATCTATGCCTCACATACAAATATGGATGTTGCCGTAGGTGGCGTTTCTTATAAGATGGGCGAGAAAATAGAATTAGAAAATATGCGTCCTTTTACCGAAAGTGGGCTTGGCGTTATAGGAGAGCTAAAAAATAGTCAAAGCGTTAATCATTTTGTAACTATGTTAAAAAAAGCATTTGCTGCTCCTATGGTACGATATACAAAAACAGAAAAACAGATATGTAGAGTGGCTTTATGTGGCGGATCGGGTGCTGAGTTTATCGAATGTGCCTTAGCAGCAAGGGTAGATGCTTATATATCTGCCGATTTTAAATATCATGACTTTTTTAAGGCTGAAGGACGGTTTGCAATGGTCGATATAGGTCATTTTGAAAGTGAACAATATACATTAGAAATTTTTTATGATATACTTTCAAAAAAATTACCTAACTTTGCAATTCAGTTTACAAGCGTAAATAGTAATCCCATAAATTATTTGTAGCAATATACGACAATGGCGAAAATAGAAAACACGAAAAAGAGTGCAGAAGAGACAATCATCGCTCTTTACAACCTACAAAAAGTACGTTCTAAGATAGACGAAATTAACCGTATTAAAGGTGAATTACCTTATGAGGTGCAAGATTTATCTGACGAGTTGGAGGGGTTGAGAACACGTCTTAACACGTTGATTTCTCGAGTCGATGAGATATCAAAACTCACAAAGAGCAATAAAGTATTTATCGAAGAATGCAAAGAATCGATAAAGAAATATCAAGAACAACAAGAAAATGTTCGTAATAACCGTGAATATGACGCTATCTCAAAAGAGGTAGAATATAAAGAACTTGAAATTCTTGCTTACGAGAAACAAATTAAGGCAATTGTTGCTGAGTCGAAAGAGAAAAAGGCTAAGATAGAAGTTTCTAAAATGGAGATAGAAGACAAAGAGGTCGCTCTTAAAGAAAAACAAGAGGAGCTTGAGTCAATAGATAGAGAAACAGCCGAAGAGGTATCGGAGCTTGAAGCTACTGCTTCAGAGATAGAACCACACATTGAAGATCGTCTTCTTGCTGCTTTCAATAAGTTACGTGCAGGGATGAACAATGGTCTTGCTGTGGTTACTATAAAAAGAGACGCTTGTGGCGGTTGTTTTAACCGCATCCCACCACAACGCCAATTAGATATACACATGAGCAAGAGCGTTATCGTCTGTGAATATTGTGGTCGTATATTGGTTTCAGACCTTTTAGATAATCCAGAACAAGAACAATAAATAATAAAATAAAAACGGCTACCACTATTAAGAGGTAGCCGTTTTTTTGTGTTTGAAGGCGTTATGCGCCCATTAATTCTTTTATATCGGCACATATTTTTTGTGCAAGGGCATCTGCCGCTTCCATAGTTTTGCTCTCGCTATATATTCTTATTATAGGTTCTGTATTTGAGCTACGTAAATGTACCCATTCATCTTCAAAATCGATCTTCACACCATCTATGTTTGTGATTTTCTCAGAGGCA
Organism: Rikenellaceae bacterium; assembly: GCA_036653215.1. Taxonomy (GTDB): domain Bacteria; phylum Bacteroidota; class Bacteroidia; order Bacteroidales; family Rikenellaceae; genus JADFUS01. Next base: position 9,682 of record JAVVUK010000017.1, on the reverse strand, counting down.
TATTTGCTTTTTATGCCAGATAAGATCATAGATACATCTGTCGTTGGGGTAAGGTCTATTCTGTTTTTACTTATAAAATATTGTGGATAGGTAGCTTTAAGCTCCGAGCATTTAAGTCCCTTTTCAACATAAGAAGTAAGGAAGAGAACGACACCAACCAAAGCATCACGTCCATAGTGAGAAGCAGGGTAGATGACCCCTCCATTCCCTTCACCACCAATTACAGCATTCACCTCTTTCATCTTTGCAACTACATTAACCTCACCAACGGCAGCAGCAAAATATTCGCCTCCATGAGCAAGAGTAACATCACGCAAGGCACGTGAAGAGCTAAGGTTTGAGACTGTGTTACCTTTAACTTTCGAAAGCACATAGTCGGCAACAGCAACAAGAGTATATTCTTCACCAAACATTGTTCCGTCTTCATTGATTATGGCAAGCCTATCTACATCGGGGTCAACGACAATACCTAAGTCGGCACCTACCTCTTTTATGACACTGCATATTTGAGTTAAATTTTCAGGTATAGGCTCTGGGTTATGAGCAAAATGTCCGGTAGGATCACAATTTAGCTTTACCACATCTACGCCAAGCCTCTTTAGTAGGGCAGGGATGATGACACCACCGATAGAATTTACTCCATCGACGACGATTTTCAACTTTGCTTCTTTAATTTTATTTAACTCCACAAAAGGAAGTCCCATGACCATATCTACGTGTTCCTCGTTAAAAGGATCACGAGAGATTACATTTCCGATATTATCTATCTCTGCAAAAGTAAAATCCTCACTCTCTGCCATAGAAAGTATCTGACGACCCTCATAGTCATTTAAAAATTCTCCTTTCCTGTTAAGTAACTTTAAGGCGTTCCACTGTTTAGGATTATGGCTTGCTGTAAGGATTATCCCTCCGTCGGCATGGTGTTCTGTAACGGCAATCTCGACAGTTGGAGTCGATGCCAAGCCTATGTTTATAACATCGATCCCAGAAGCAAGGAGTGTCCCTTCAACAATAGAGCTAACCATGCTACCAGAGATACGAGCATCACGACCTACTATAACGGTTATCTTAGATTGATCTTTTGACGCTTTTTTAACCCATGCGGCATAAGCGGCACTAAATTTAACAAGGTCAATAGGAGTTAAGTTGTCTCCTTTTTGTCCACCAATAGTTCCTCTAATTCCAGATATTGATTTTATTAATGTCATAATTTTTATATTATAAATGAATATAGTTTATTTAAAACGTCCATTTTTCAAGAGCCCCAATCTCTTTATGGTCTGTCATATCTGTTTGTACAGGCACCACAGAGACATAGTTGTTTGCAAGAGCCCACTCGTCGTTATCCACAGCGTCAACCTCATGATTTTGGAAGCCTCCCGAAAGCCAAAAATATTCTTTCCCATTTGGATTAGTGCGCTTTTCAAACTTTTCGATCCAACATCCTAACGACTGACGACATACTTTTATGCCTTTAATTTCAGAAAGAGGGATATATGGGATATTGACGTTTAGACAAAGGTCACTCTTCGTATTTTGGGTTATCACAGCCTCTATAATTGTCTTAGCTATGCTTTTTGCAGCAAGGAAATCTGCCTTAGGATCGTGGTTTAATATTGAAAAGCCAATAGATGGAATGTGGTATAGAGACCCTTCAGTAGCAGCACCCATAGTTCCAGAATATATAACAGCTGTATTTGAATTTGCGCCATGGTTGATGCCTGAAAGCACTAATGTTGGAGGATTATCTTTTAATAAGTAGTCAATAGCGATTTTGGTACAGTCGACAGGAGTACCCATACAGGCATATACCTTAATATCATCGCTATTTTTTATCTCTCTAAGAACCAACGGAGTGTCCATAGTTATGGCGTGTGATTTTGCCGACATAGGGTGTTCCGGAGCAACAACAATAACCTCCCCATATTTTGAGGCTACCTCCATTAAAGAACGTAACCCTCTGGCATATATACCATCATCATTAGTAATTAGAATTCTTTGGCGTTTCATATATTATTATTTAGTTATACAAAGATAATAAAATATATTTATCATATTCTTAGAAACTCTATAAAAGAGGTGTTTTGCTATATTTTTTATTTACCTTTGTGTCCATTATGGGAATAAAAAGTAAAAGTCTTTTAGGTGTTATTTTTGCAGATGTTGTATGGGGGCTCTCTTATGTATTGTCGGGAAAACTTCTTCTTACGATGAATGCTGTATCTATAATATCTATAAGAACCCTAATCGCTGCTATTTCGATGTGTCTTTTTGTCCTTGTAACAAGGAGCAACATGAAAATTAATGGGATGAAAGACTTCTACACTCTTGTGTTACTGTCTCTTTTTCAGCCTGTTATATATTTTATCTTCGAGCTAAATGCCATCAAGCATTCATCTCCTACTTTTGTAGCTCTGCTTATGTGTTGTGTCCCTATTCTTGTCCCTTTAGAGATATATATCACAGAAAAGATAAAACCTAATCCACGTCTGAAATATGGTATTGCCATCTCTGTAATTGGCGTTGTGGCGGTAATCATGGGAGGCGATGAAAATTCACAACTTTTGAAAAGCCCTTTAGGAATAGTACTTGCTGTGGGAGCCGTATTATGCGCAACAGGATATAGCACTGTGGTGAGACGACTGACACGACGATATTCGCCAATTACCATTACAACATATCAAAATATCATTGGGGTATTCCTCTTCATCCCTATATTTTTCATCTTCGACTACAAAAACTTCTTGCAAGTTCAATTTACTTCCGAGACAATATGCTATTTGGTAATTGTTGGTGTGGTATGTTCATCTTTGGCTTTTCTCTTTTATGTCAATAGCATCAAAAATTTAGGTGCTGCAACGACAACGTTAATAAATTATTTATCTCCAATAGTTGCTGCCATAGGTGCATATTTCATATTCTCAGAGAGGTTGTTACCACTTCAAATATTTGGTATCATAGTAACAATTTTAGGGCTAATATATGGCACTACATCTATAAAATCTAAGAAAATTTAGTCAACTTCTAAAAAATAGCTATATTTGTATAAATAAAATAATATAAAAAAGAATAAACACATGAAATTTTCGGAAGTAATAGCAATTTCTGGTCAGCCAGGTCTATTTATGTATCTTGCACAAGGTAAAGCAGGTATAATCGTTGAGTCAATAGTTGACAAACGTCGTTTCCCTGTTTCTGCAACAGCAAAAGTAAGTTCATTAAACGATATAGCGATATATACGGAGGGTGAAGATATTCCTTTAGCAGAGGTGTTTCAGAAAATGCACGATGCCCTAAATGGAAAAGAAGCAATAAACTCAAAGTCTGACATTAAAGAACTGACAAAGGCTTTTGGCGAATATCTGCCTTCTTATGATAAAGATAGAGTACATAGCTCGGATATAAAAAAGGTGTTTGCATGGTATAATATGCTTATAGCATATGGAATGACCGAATTTGTTGAAAAAGAAGATACTCAAAAGGAGGAACAATAATAATGGCTGTTGTTGACGATAAGAAAATCATCTTTTCTATGGTTGGGGTCTCAAAGACCTTTAACAACCAAAAGAAAGTGCTCGATAATATATACTTGTCTTTTTACTATGGTGCTAAGATCGGTATCATAGGTCTTAATGGCTCTGGTAAGAGTACATTGATGAAAATAATTGCAGGTATCGATAAGCCCGATAAGGGAGAAGTAGTATTCTCTCCCGGATATAGTGTCGGATACCTATCTCAAGAGCCTATCCTTGACGATGAGAAAACGGTGCGTGAGGTTGTGGAAGAGGGGTGTGCCGATGTTGTTGCCCTACTAAAAGAATATGAAGAGGTAAACAACAAATTTCTTGAGCCTATGGATGATGAGGAGATGAATAAACTTATAATTCGTCAAGGAGAGCTTACAGAGGCAATAGATCACAAAAACGGATGGGAGCTTGATGCCACGTTGTCTCGTGCTATGGATGCTTTACGTTGTCCCGATGAAGATGCTAAGATAGGGATCCTCTCAGGTGGAGAACGTCGTAGGGTGGCATTATGTCGTATCTTGCTTCAAGAACCCGATGTCTTACTTTTAGATGAGCCTACTAACCACTTAGATGCCGAGAGCATAGATTGGTTAGAGATGCACCTTAAACAATATAAAGGAACTGTAATTGCCGTTACTCACGACCGTTACTTCCTTGATAATGTTGCGGGTTGGATATTAGAACTCGATAGGGGAGAAGGCATACCTTGGGAGGGTAATTACTCAAGTTGGCTCGATCAGAAAACTCAACGTATGGCTTCGGAAGAAAAACAAGCAAGCAAACGTCGTAAGACTCTCGAAAGGGAACTTGAATGGGTGCGTATGACTCCAAAGGCTCGTCAGGCAAAGAGCAAAGCTCGTCTTGGAGCTTACGATAAGATGCTTAATGAAGATGGTAGACAAAAAGAAGAGAAGTTAGAGATATTTATTCCTAATGGACCTCGTCTTGGCGATATGGTTATCGAAGCAAATGGAATAACAAAATCGTATGGTAATAAAGTGTTATTTAACAACCTTACCTTTAAACTCCCTCCGGCAGGTATCGTAGGTGTTATTGGTGCTAACGGAACAGGAAAGACTACACTTTTTAGACTTATCATGGGACAAGAGGTTTGTGATAGTGGCGATTTTAAAGTTGGAGAAACGGTAAAATTAGCTTATGTAGATCAATCACATAAATCTATTGTTGCCGATAAAACAGTATACGAGGTTATCTCTGAGGGTGGTGAGAACATAATTCTTGAAGGAAGAAACATAAACGCACGTGCATATGTAGGGAGGTTCAACTTCTCTGGTGGAGACCAAGAAAAGAAATGTGGGAACCTTTCTGGTGGTGAACGTAACAGGCTTCACCTTGCCATAGCTCTTAAGGAAGAAGGTAACGTTTTGCTTCTCGATGAGCCTACAAACGACATAGACGTAAATACGTTACGTGCATTAGAGGAAGGCTTAGAAAGCTTTGCCGGTTGTGCTGTTGTCATATCTCACGACAGGTGGTTTTTAGACCGTATAGCCACTCATATTCTTGCCTTTGAGGGCGACTCAGAAGTTGTCTTCTTTGAGGGTGGATATACCGATTATGAAGAAAATAAAAAGAAACGCTTGGGTGATGTTGAACCTAAGAAAATAAGATATAAAAAATTGATAGATTAAAAATGGCAATAAACAAACCGTCAATACCAAAAGGTATGCGTGATTTCGGCTCTTTAGAGATGTTGCGTAGAAGATATATTTTTGATACTATAAAAAACGTATTCGAGAAATATAGCTATATGCCTCTTGAAACCCCAACGATGGAAAATCTCTCTACCCTTATGGGTAAATATGGAGAGGAGGGTGACAAACTACTATTTAAAGTGCTTGACTCTGGTGATTTTTTAAGTAAGCTCCCTTCAGAGCATGATAATAGTGCAGCTGTGGCGGCGGCAATATGTGAAAAAGGACTTAGGTATGACCTTACAGTCCCCTTTGCTCGTTATGTGGTGCAACACCAATCAGAGTTGGTGTTTCCTTTTAAACGTTACCAGATACAACCAGTATGGCGTGCTGACAGACCTCAAAAGGGACGTTACAGAGAGTTTTGTCAATGTGATGTAGATGTCATAGGAAGTAGATCTATGCTTAACGAGTTAGAGTTAGTACAGATCGTATCCGATGTATTTGCCGATTTAAATATAAACATAACCTTAAAACTCAATAACAGAAAGATCCTATATGGCATTTCCGAAGCCATAGGTCATGCCGATAAGATGATGGATATTACCGTTGCTATCGACAAACTTGACAAAATAGGACTTGAGGCTGTTGAAAAGGAACTTCTTGAGAGAGGAATAGACGAGGTAGCTGTTAAAAAGTTAAAACCTATATTAGAACTTAAAGGCACTTCTTTAGAGAAACTATCGCAAATAGAGACTATCATCTCATCATCTGAAGTAGGGATGAAGGGAGTTGCCGAGATGAGAGAGCTATTGTCTTATGTAGATACCCTAAAAGTAGATATAGACCTTGAAATAGACCTTTCCTTAGCTCGTGGATTAAACTATTATACAGGAGCTATATTTGAGGTCAAAGCGAAAGATTTTGCCATAGGAAGCATCTCTGGTGGTGGACGTTATGATGATTTAACTGGCATATTCGGATTAAAAGATATGTCTGGTGTTGGTATCTCTTTTGGAGCAGACAGGATATATGATGTTATGAGTTCTTTAGAGCTTTTCCCAGCATCGGCAGAGAGCCTTACTAAAGTGTTGTTCTTGAACTTTGGGGGTGAAAGTGAATTAGCTGCACTTAAAGCAATAGCCAAAGTACGTAAGGAAGGTTTTGCCGCAGAAATATATCCAGACAATGCAAAAATCAAAAAGCAAATGGAATATGCTAATCGCAAAGACATCCCTTTTGTTGTTATTATTGGTGATGATGAACTTGCAAAGGGTAGTGCGATGGTGAAAAATATGAAAACGGGAGAACAGATAACTTCTCTGTTAGACAACATAATAGACAAACTACAATAAAAAAGAGAGTAGAAAAAATCTACTCTCTTTCAGGGTGAAGGGTGGGTCTCGAACCCACGACCTTCTGAACCACAATCAGACGTTCTAACCAACTGAACTACATTCACCGTGTCTTTTAACGGTGCAAATGTACGATCTTTATTCATTACTTCCAAATTAATTTAATCTTTTTTATGACATTATGAAAAATCAAATATATTCGGCACCTATAACAAGGAACACTCCGGCAATGATAGGCTTTGTTCTTGATTTGTCTGGTTCAATGTGTGAAGAGGTTTACTATGAAGGTTGTAAGATGACCAAATGTGTAGCTCTGAGCACCATAGTAAATCGTACGATATATGAGATTGTCAGCAGTTGTAACAAATGCTCGTCTCATTATAACTATTTTGAATTTATGGCTATTGGATATTCTGAAAATAGCATAGTCAACTTATTTGAAGATACGATAGGTGATAGTAGCATAGGAAACGATTTTTATAGTGTAAACGATATTGTAAGTGCGTCGGTAGAAAATGTAATTCAACAGAGAAAGATAATCAACTCTTCTGGTGAGAATATGTTTGCTCAATATAAAGTTCCACAATATATACATCCTACTGCAAGTGGAAGTACTCCAATGTATAAAGCTCTTAAAAAGGCTTACGACCTAACTAAATTTTGGATAGACGAACATAGTGATACTCGTAATTTTCCACCTATTATTATACATATCACTGACGGAGAATCTACTGATGCTCCTATGTCTGATGTTGTAACCTTATCACAAAAGATTAAATCGTTGCATACTCATGACGGAAACGTATTACTCCTTAACATCCACGTTATAGGCTCTCAAGAAGAAAATAACGCCATAAAATTTCCGTCTCACAAAGATGAGTTACAACCCCTAAAAAACGCTCAATACCTATTCGATATGTCAAGTATCTTTCCTAAGAATATGCTGAAAATGGTTCGAGAAGTGAAAAATGCTGTTGATATAGAAGAGGTTATAAACTCTCGGATGATGACTTTTAACTCAAATATAGCTACAATATTAGAGGTAATTAATATTGGAACAGTTACATTAACTAAAAATCTCTAATATTATGAATAAACTTAGAATAATAGATATAAAGGATGCTTTATTCTTAAATCCAAATCCATTTAAGACCCTCAAAGGGGTATTCTCTGAACTTGATGAGAACAATAAATGTATGCACATTTGTGAAGATGACTATTTTTTTATTCAAGTAAGACATCAAGAGAAATCTAAATTTTTAAAGATAAATCTAAAAAATGGCACTCTACATAAAGATAAAGACTATATTTTTTTAGATGGTTTATCTGTAGAGACACGTTTATATAAAAACGAATTATCAATTATAAATATACGTGGGGAAGAGGTATTGGTCGATGTTTTAATGATCGATAATGAGCCACAAGAACTTTTATCATTTGTCACACCTAATAGTGCTGACAATCAACAAAACAGAGAGATAATAATTGGGTTCCTAAAATTTCTAATTGCTCTATCTTCAAAAGGCATTGTGATAAACAAATTCTCTTTCGACAATTGTTTCTTACATAAAAAGAGTGTCGTTTTATCTCCTATTAAAAATATCAAAGTTATATATGTTAGCGATGTTGACAAAGACATCATAACCTCATTCAAAAATTATATCCTCAATATGTTAATTAGTATACTTATGGAAATGTCTTGCGACCATAATGTCTATATTAATAAACCATATAAAGTAGCTGATGTCAACTACTATAACTCTAAAGACTTCATAAACATAATAGAGGAAAACCTATCTATGCTAAGGTCTATAACAGGGAAAAGTCTTGTTAATGCCGAGAAATTAATTCATGAAAGTGATCGTGGAAATATTGTTGCCACATTACAAAATATTTGTGATACTGTTTCTGGATTGATCTTAAAATCTACAAAAACAATTAGTGGGTCTTATAGTGAAAATAGAATAGCTACATACCATAAAGAGTTACAAAAATGGGGATATATTAACATAAAAGACGAAGTTAAAATTCCTTTTATATATGACGAGGCAGGCTGCTTTTATGAAAATATAGCGGTTGTTAAGAAGGGCATATTCTATGGTTCAATAAATAGAGATAATATACAATTATTAAATTTCATATTTAAAGAACTCTCATGGGATGGATTAAATAACATATATATCTTTAAGAGAGATGATTTATTTGGTGTCATCAATAGAATTGGTAAAATAATAGTTAAAGATAAGTACAAGACAATAGGCAAATTTATAGATGGCTGTGCTGTTGTACAATCGCCTGATAATAACCTTTTTGGCGTTATAAACACTTTGGGTGATGAGGTTATAAAAACAGAATACGACAAGATAGAACCTTTTTCTAAGATGATGACTACTGCTACACGAAATGGAGTCTCTGTTGTGTTGGACATTTTTGGTGATAAGATATGATCTATTATGGGAAGAGACGAATTTATATATAAAAGACGAAAAACAACCCCTGTAAAAGTAGGTGAGAATGTCGTTATTGGAGGGGATAATCATATCGTGGTGCAATCTATGGCTACGGTAGGTACAAATAATATTGAAGAGGCAATAGAACAAGCCTTGCGAATTGCTGATGCAGGAGGAGAGATGGTGCGTTTTACGGCACAAGGTGTTCGTGAAGCATCGTCACTTGCCCTTATAAATAAAGGTCTTAGAGAAAAAGGGTGTTTAGTGCCTCTTATTGCCGACATCCATTTTAATGCCAAAGCAGCACTCACAGCTGCTGCTATTGTCGAGAAAGTACGTATAAATCCAGGTAACTTTATAGACGGGCGTGCTCGTTGGGAAAAGCTCGAATATACGGAAGAGGAATATATTGAAGAACTCAAAAAGCTCGATAAGGCAGTTTTATCACTCCTTAATATTGCAAAAGAGCATAAGACAGCAATACGTATAGGTGTCAATCACGGCTCTCTTTCAGACCGTATTATGTCTCGATATGGAGATACACCAGCCGGCATGGTTGAGTCGGCGATGGAATTTATCCGTATATGTAAAAAATATGACTTCAATGAGGTTGTGCTTTCCATGAAATCGAGTAACACAACAGTTATGGTTTCTGCATATCGTCTTTTGGTGGAAGCTATGGACAAGGAAGGAGT
>JAVVUK010000016.1:0-23122 GCA_036653215.1 Rikenellaceae bacterium | reverse complement strand
TAAAAGATCACTCTGACGACTCATAAGAGCAACGACCTTATCCACCTTGTCTGTGGAAACAGTGATAACAGCAGTCACATTATAACGATAAGAACTCATGTCTGGACCACGATAACGCTCTGTCTCATTGTCGAAAACTTCAGCTGGAGCAATAGTGATCTCCTCTTTAGAGATGCCATTTGTGGTAAGGAAATTTACTATCTTAGTATTTGTACTTTCTATTGTAGTATACAGCTGTGGCAAATTATTACCCACCTGCTTATATGTGAGAGGCCAGATAACTCTATCGGCACTCACCTGACGCTCAGAGACACCTTTCACAACAACGACACGCTCGCTGTCTTTGAAATGACGCACACCAGCACTAAGCATCCACCCTGCGATGATTATGCCTATTGCGAAGATTGAAGCACTAACGATAATACTTTTTGACTTTTCCATATTTTTAATTTTTAAGATATTGTTTTCACAAATATACAATATTCCTTGAATAAATAAAAACGACCTAAATTTTTATTTAGGTCGTTAATAAATTTATTTCAGACATGACTCGAAATAACGCCACAAATTATCTTCTTGAGGCACAGGAGCCGTTATTTTCACATTCACCTTAGTTACAGGATGTATGAACTCGACAGTGCGAGCATGGAGACAAATTCCTCCGTCTTTATTGGAACGTTCAGACCCATATTTTAAGTCTCCTTTAATAGGCATACCAACCTTTGATAGTTGAGCTCGTATTTGGTGGTGACGTCCTGTTATGAGGTTCACTTGCAAAAGATAAAAGTTTTGACTCACACAGACAAGCTCATATTCGAGACGTGCGATCTTAGCTCCATTTTTCTCTTTGTCATAAGCAAAAGAACGGTTCTTAACATTATCCTTCACTATATAATGCTCTAACACAGCCGCTTCTGTCGGCGGTTTTTTACACACGATAGCCCAATAAGTCTTTTTTATTTGGTGTTCTTTTACCATCTCATTAAGACGACGTAACGCCTTACTCGACTTAGCAAACACCACAGCACCACTCACTGGTTTGTCTATGCGGTGGACGACACCAAGGAACACATTTCCCTCTTTGGCATCACGAAGACGGATAAACTCCTTAACATCATCATCAAGAGCCATCTCTCCAGAGTCATCTGCCTGAACTCCTTGACCTATCATTTTATTAACCACTAATATGTGGTTATCTTCGTAAAGAATATCTTTGCTTATAAACATAATTATTACACGTTATCACTATATACTGATTTTGCTAAATCACGTAGGTTGTAGTGTGATGACATAGATTGACCATAAGCCCCAACTGACGAGACAGCCAATACATCACCCCTCGAAGTCACTGGAAGTTCTATATCCTTGTCAAAAACATCTGACGATTCACACACCGGACCACCAACGTTATAGCGTTTTTTCTCAACAAATATACTACTAATATTTGATATATAGTGTTTTGCTTGATATAATGAAGGGCGAATAAGATCTGTCATGCCGGCATCAACGATCACAAATTCTGTTCCTGCAGCAGTTAGTTTGTTATACAACACCCTTGTAATTAAGGTTCCACATTGTCCCACAAGAGAACGCCCAAGCTCAAAATGGACTTGTTGTCCTTCACGCAACATTAATCTATCAGCAAATATTTTAAAATAACTTTTAAAATCAGGGATCGGAGTTTCCAAAGGGTTTGTATAATCTATTCCTAAACCTCCTCCTACATTTATAGAACTAAAATGAAGTCCTTTTTCCTCAAACCACTCTTGTAACTCATTTACACGACCTGCCAGCTTCTCAAAATCGGAAAGATCCATAATTTGAGACCCTATATGAAAATGAAGCCCCTCGACCTTTACGCTTCTCAACTCCGAGAGCTCCGATATTATAGCTTTAAGTTCAATAGGTGATATTCCAAATTTGTTATCTCCACTTCCTGTGGTGATATATTTGTGGGTATTCGGGTTTATATTCGGATTTATACGAAGTGCCACCCTTGCCACAACGCCCATCTCTTGTGCCAACTCATTTATGACCTCTAACTCACTTTTAGACTCACAGTTAAAAGCAAAAATTCCTTGTTGCAGAGCATAGTTTATCTCATCGTCACTCTTACCCACTCCGGCAAAGACTATTTTTGAGGGGCTAACCCCTTTTTCTATCGCATATCGGACTTCATTACCACTAACACAATCGGCACCAAAGCCAGCCTCAACCATAGCAGAGACAACACGCTCATCGAAGTTTGCTTTTAGAGCGTAATGGACATGATACCCATATTGTGAAGATTCTTTTTTAACTATGTCTATGGTCTTTTTCAACAACTCCATATCATAATAATAAAATGGAGTTTTGATATGTCTTACCTTATTTATATCTATCATTATTATACGAATAATTTCTCATTGAGTGCCCTCAACGCTTTTATCTTACTGTCCGAAGAGACCAACATAGCAATGCTCCTATCACTTGCCCCATAGGATATCATCTTTATAGGTACATTTTTCAACCCAAACAAAATAGACTCTACAACCCCACTGTGTGAATGATCTAAAATGCCAACTACACAAACGATAGAATTGTTTTTTTCTATCTCTATCGACCCTAACTCTTCTAATTTTTGAACTATCGGCTCTAAATTCACATCGTTATCTATTGTTAACGACACAGCAACCTCCGAAGTGGTGATCATGTCGATTGGTGTTTTATATTCTTCAAATATCTCGAACACCTTACGTAAAAAGCCATAAGCCATCAACATTCGTGTTGAACATATACGAATAAGTGTAATTCCGTCTTTTGCCGCCACCGCTTGATAAGTGCTGCTTTGGTTATCTTCATTAGATATAATAGTACCCACAGACTTAGGATCCATCGTGTTTTTAAGATGTACCGGGATGTTAGCAGCCTTACAAGGTTGTGCCGTTGCCGGATGGAGGATTTTAGCTCCAAAATATGCCAACTCCGCCGCTTGATCGAAACTCAAATGACGTATTGGATATGTACCTTCTACATATCGAGGATCGTTGTTGTGCATCCCGTCTATGTCTGTCCATATCTGAACCTCCGAAGCACTAATTGCAGCCCCAATAAGAGCAGCACTATAGTCACTACCTCCACGTCCTAAGTTTGTTGTAACACCATTATTATCAACGCATATAAAGCCTTGTGTCACAAATATGGTATCATCACTATACTGTTTTATATATGCGGTCATGGTGGTTTTCAAATGACGCTCATCAACCTTTCCGTTCTCATCAAGACGCATCATCTTTGTTATATCAATCAACTCAGCAGCCTTGCCTGTCTCTTTGAGATACATTGTAAAAATAGCTGTTGTCAAAAGTTCTCCTTGAGATAAGATAAGCCCTTCTGAAGTGTGAGGCACAAAATTCTCAAATTCATTTGTTATAATTCCAATTACCCTATCAACAGCCTCTTTAGCAGACGATATATTGTCAACAAGAAGATTATCTATACAACAATAATATTTATCTTTTATTATTTTTATATCTAACGATATGTCTCTACCGTTTTTTGAAGCTTCAACGATACGAACTAAAGTATCTGTTGTTTGCGACATAGCTGAAAGCACCGTAACCTTCGCACCCTCGTTCAACACAATCGCAGCGACAGATTTCATGTTAACAGCAGAGCCTACTGATGTACCTCCAAATTTTAAAATCTTCATAAACTTATATATATTTTACTTTATTTTACACATTATTTGGTTTCTTAACAAAACTATATTATTTTTGTAGCTGCAAATATAGTAATAAAAAATTGAATTATTAAAATTTTATTCTATTTGTTGAATTTTACTAAATTTGTTAAATTTTAATAAACATATAAATGGTCACTATTCCAAACGCTGTTGAAGAAATTATAAAAACTAAACCATTCTTAGAGAGTGCGTTAGTAGACGGTCTTGTCAATTTATCTGCTCTTGCAAGACAACTTAAGCCCAATATTGAGGAACGTATGGGTAAAAAGATCAATGAAGGTGCTGTGGTAATGGCACTAAATAGACTTGTTCCAAGATTAACAAAAACCTCCAATGCAAAAATTGACAATGTTGTAAAAAACATAGGAGATATCATTGTAAGGAGCAATCTAACAGATGTTACTTTTCAAAATAGCACTACTCTTTTCGAGAAGCAAGCTACTTTATTGGAAAGCATAAAAGACAAGAGCAATATTTTCTGTACGCTATCACAAGGTGTAGATGAGACCACTATCATAATAAGTAGTGCTTATAGCGGTGACGTAGACCAAATATTTGTAGGAGAAAAGATGATCTGTAAAGCGGGTAACCTCTCTTCTATAACTGTAAAACTCCCTATGAGTAACAGTTATTCTCCAGGCATATACTACTTCATATTTAAAAAACTTGCTTGGGAAAACGTCAATGTAATAGAAGTTATAAGCACCTCAAACGAATATACAATAGTTGTAGACGACAAAGATATAGATTTAGCTTTTTCTGTGTTAATGGAAGTCAAAAGAACTGACAAATAGAAACTAAAAATAAAAAAATATGGGAAGTATCAAAAATTTAAAGAAAGACATCAACTACCTAACAGAAGCTGTATGTTCTGATTGCTACACCTGTTCTTTTATCCAATCAAACGTTGACACAGATAAAATAGCAGAGATTATAAGCAACGCCTTAACTTTTAGACAAGAGCTAATATACAAAATAAATAACCCTGGGAATAAAGAAGACAAGAAAGCTGTTGCTAAACATTACAAAGCCTTAAAAGCTGAAGCAATGGAGAAATTCGATTCTTTGTTTGAAAGTTTAAGCAAACTCATAAAGTAATAAGGACTAACAAACAATTTAAAGAGTCTCGCATTTTTATGCGAGACTCTTTTTTTATGCTCCAACGAGATGTTGCCTTTTTAATATTAAGTGTATTATCAACATAATTATAACCATAAGCTAAAAAAGCCTAAAAATTTATGATTTTATGGAAAAAATCCAGATAAGATGATACATACAATATTTTTTACTATATTTGACAACAATAAATAAATACAATTCCGATCAAAAACTCACATAAACAGAAAACAATTATGAAAAAAAGCACACGATTACTATCATTAATGGCTATTGCCATTATGACACTTCCATTATCATCTTGTGGTGATAGTGACGATCCAAATCCAGATCAACCAAAACCTAACGAATCTCTTTCTGTAACTCCGACAGCTATTGAGATACCAGGAATTGGAGGAACGAAAGACGTTCTTGTAAAAGCAACAGATGTGTGGATGGTAACATCATCCGAAACATGGTGTAGTGTTGACAAGACACAAGGCATAGGTGATGATAAATTAACAATTAGCATTACTCAAGAAAATCCAACAACGACACCTCGCAGTGCAACAATAACCATAAAAAACGCCAAGACAAGTGCTAATGTTACCGTAACACAATTGGCAGGAGAAGAGAAACCTCTTGACGACCGTGGTAGGCTAATGAAACTTTTTGAGGCAACAGGCGGCACATCTTGGAAAAACAAAACCAACTGGGGTTCCGATAAGCCTATATCAGAATGGTTTGGCGTATTTATGAACGTTGACGACAACACAATTCTCGAAAAGGTAGAATTGATAGAAAACGGACTTACTGGGGCTATCCCAACAGAGATATGCGACATCTCAACACTTGTACATCTTGACCTTAGCAAGAACGCTCTAACAGGCACTATCCCTGCAAAAATATCAAACCTATCAAATCTTGCTTATCTAAATCTCGCTGGCAACAAACTTACAGGAGAAATTCCAGCAAGCATAGGAGATATTGCTTCTCTTTATACTTTAGCATTAGAGGGTAATCAACTTACAGGAGGGATCCCTTCATCTATATGCGACTTAGCCACACTTGCATTTCTTAGCCTTCAACAAAATAAACTTTCAGGCGAGCTACCTACAAATTTAGGCAACATGACAAACATGAACACTTTATCCCTATACGAAAACGAATTTACAGGGTCTATACCTAAATCTATCGGTAAGCTTGTCAACATGATATACTTCTCTGTTTGGACTTGTAAAATGAGCGGTACGATACCTACCGAGATTGGAAATTGTGCAGCACTTGAGTCTTTATGGTTATTTGGCAATACATTCAGCGGAGAAATCCCTAAAAGCATTGGCAACCTTACAAACCTTAAGCAATTATATATTCGTGAGAACGATTTTTCAGGCACAATTCCTGTTGAACTTGCAGATTGCGAAAAACTTGAAGAATGTGAAATTGGAGTGAACCCTAAACTTACTGGAGAGATACCAAGAGAACTTGGTCACCTTAAAAACCTCACTTACCTATATCTAAGAAGTTGTAACTTGACAGGAGCTATCCCAGAAGAGCTATTCCAAACAGGAAACAAGTTAGCAAGGTTAAACATAAGAATGAATAATCTTACAGGTTCTATCCCTGCGACTATCTCAAGAGCAACAGGACTTACAGAGATGTTTGCTCAAGGGAATAAGCTTAATGGAACTGTCCCAGATTTTTTATTAGCTAAGGTGACAGCCAACAAAGAAAAGTTCATACTAACACCTCAACAAGATGGTTTTACATTTGATAATCTAAATAACTAATAACTATTAAACCACAAGAGCCGTCGCACAACAAAATGTGCGACGGCTCTTTTTATAATAATAGTTCTTTAATATTTTGACAACATATCTAAGAGTCTTAACCTATTGATCGGTTTAGCAACAAAGTCGTTTGCCCCTGCCTTAAGCGCACTTTCTTTATCTGAGTCAAAGGCATTTGCAGTAACAACAATGATCGTTATCGTTTCATTAAACTCCCTTATCTTTCGTGTTGCTTGGAGCCCATCCATAACAGGCATCTTAACATCCATCAAAACAATATCATATTGATTAGTCATAACCTCATATACCGCACGTTCACCATTGAGAGCACGTGTAAGATCATATTCTTTTTTCAACATCGAACTTATGAGAATATAGTTACTATCTGCATCTTCAGCAACCAAGATACGTTTTCGCCCATTATTTACATTTGAATGATCAGCCTCTTTTAACAATTCATGTCCAATTGGCTGTGATTTTTTATCATCGACAACAAACTCACAAGGCACCTCAACCCAGAAAGTACTACCCTCACCCTCCTTCGAATTAACGCCTATCTTACCTTTATAGGCATCTACAATAGATTTACATATAGACAATCCAAGCCCTGTGCCTTGTGCAAAGTCGTTTAACTTCTCAAAACGCTCGAAGACACTACTTATATTTTCTTTAGCTATACCTATTCCTGTGTCAGACACATATATTCTTACTCCTCCATCAATAACCTCATATCCTATTTTTATATATCCGTGAGTTGTAAATTTAGCGGCATTAGTAACAAAATTTGAAACTATCTGTGTGATCCTACTTTTATCTAAGCATACCATACAACTTTTATATTGGCTTTCATATACGAGTTTCACATCAGACTCCATTTTTGTTTCAAACAACATCAATAACTCAGTAAAGAGACCTGAAAGGTCGAAATAGTCATTTTTTATATCCATAAAGCCAGCTTCAATCTTCGAAAGATCTAATATATCACTAATTAACTTAAGCAACAATTCGTTATTTGTAGATATAATTCGACTATATTCCTTTTGCTCATCTTTAGAATCTACATTTGCTATTAAATCGGAAAAACCGACAATTGCATTTAAAGGAGTACGTATCTCATGGCTCATATTGGCAAGGAAGTTTGTTTTAAACCTATCGGAACGCTCGGCTTTCTCCTTTGCTTCTTGAAGTTCCTTAAACGACCTCCTCTCTTTTGTTACGTTTTCTATCTTAAACACCACTCCATCGAGCTCTTTAGACTCTTTATAGACAGGTGTTGCCGTAACATCTATAATGTCTCCATGTGACAAAGTTATCTCTTTAGAAACACGCTGTTTAGCCTTTACAGCCTCGATAACTGGACATCCAGGGCAAGGAGAATTTAGATCTGGATTAATAGCTTTATAACAGATCTCTCCTTTTTTATACACATTATATCTCTCACTACCAGCCATTAACGATATGTTTTCCCAAAGAACAACAAAATCGGGAGAGACATATGCTAATCCTGTGTCTGTGTTATCCAATATTAATTGGTTGTATGTACTGGTTTGTTGGAGTTCATTCAAGGCTTTTTGTGTCCTTAGATTACTCTCTTCAAGTTCTTTCTGATGGAACTGTTCTTTGGTCACATCTTTCTGTGTACCTGTGATATATGTCAACACTCCATCTTCATAAACAGCTATTTTACGAGCCTCATAATATCGGTATCCACCATCCACGTCGTCTGCTTTATATCGATATATAACACTTATATTACTTACCTCACCACAAGACATTGACTCCATAATATTTTGACACACCACGGCATCATCCGGGTGCATCATTTTAGCATTATCTTCTATTGACAACCCTGTTCCGGCGATTGTATTTCCTTGAAGAGTGAAGAACATCTTTTTCTCAATGTTGTATATCCAAACGGCAACGCCTCCAGCATCAAGAGCAAGAGACAGGTATTCTTGAGTCTTTTCAAGTTCTATCTTCTGACGATACGATTTTGTGATGTTTCTTCGTGAACCTAACAATTTCACGATTTCTCCATTTTCATTTTTAATTGCCGATACTATAACTTCATAATATTCACATTCTGCGACACTGAGTGCTGCACCCTTAAGGATAATAGTATCTCTACCCCCTTTTTTCTTAAGATCGTTTATAAAATGGGCATATCTATCTATGTCTTTTTGATAAATAGTATTCTTTAACAACTCTTCTTTTGAGAACGTATTTATTTTATGTTCTACTTCTGGCTCAATGTTACTTCCATAAAGGATTTTTATCTTCTCTGTTTTAGCATCAAACTCCCATGCCAAAATACCACTCGCCTCTATCGCCAAGTCAAGATTTTTACGCATATCCTTAAGTTCTAACTCTCTGAGATGGTCTTGAGTCACATCTTTATGCGTACCGATAATATATTCAACCTCCCCATGAGCCGACAAAACAGGCATCATCTCTGATTGTATAAAGTGGTATCTACCGGTAGCAGGATTTAGAATATTGAAGATCCCTTTTTCCAACGTACTCTTTTGCGTTAGTAGTTTGTCAAAGGTCTTGTATAAAAGCTCCCTGCTTTCAGGTAACATAGATTGTGCGCAAGTATCAAAATCGGTATTAGGAGCATAGACCTCTCCATAAACAGCAAAAAATCGTCCTTCCTTGACGGAATAACGCCACACAGACACATCTCCGGCAGAAATAGCAAGTCCGAGATTTATCTTGATATCCTCTAACTCTTTTTCTTTCTTTTTAACCTCTGTCGTCTCAACAATAGTTGTGATTATATAAAGACCTTTTTGCTCTAAGTCTTGTTTTACCTTTGATACGTTAAACCATTTTATAGGCTCGCCTTCTTCAGAATACAATATCTTTTCATACGACACCGGGCTTTCTCCATTTAGCACCCTCTGATCATATAGATCTTCGGCCTCTTGATCCCAACATTTTGAATAGGTCAAATCGTCACACCCACAATATTTTTTGGCACAATCATTAAAGAATACTATATGATCATCTAAGCCAAGATGCCTTACGTATACCCCTACTGTTACGTTATTCATTCCAATAGCCAAAGGATAGTCCGGACACCTGCCACACCCCTTGATACGTTTTTCAGTATCGACCCTCACAGCATGACTAAATAAAGACCCATCTGCTTGATACTCCACATAACACAACACACGTATGGACATACCTTTAATATCTGTGTCTGCGTATTCGAAAAACACATTTTCTTTTGTCTCTGACGCTTCAATGACATGGCTTGTAATAGCTATTGCCGATTCTAAATCATCACTTGAAGCCTTACCTACTAAGTCCCTAACATTAAGACCTATAAGAGAAGTCGTGTTGTATGATAAAAGAATTTCAGATTGTGGATTTACAATTTTCTTTATATAAAGATCTTTATTATAGACTATTGTCATGAATGATCCCCTGCAATAACCATGTTCTTGCATCGCACACGTCTTTCCATAATATAGGTTATATGCGAAATATAAACATACCAGAAAGAGTAATACGGATAGGGCTGTTAAGATAAACACTATCATATGATATAAATTTACAGTTGCAACATTACGCAACCCAGATTGTTACAAAGATATTAAAAAATTATTCATTTGGTTTAATAACGGCATAAAACATAAAAAAAAGTGCCACCTAATTTAAGTAGCACTTTCCAATATTGAAAAAAAAGACTATTTTACAGTGTTGATGTAAGCTATAAGCTCAACAACTTTATTTGAATAGCCCCACTCGTTGTCATACCATGAAACAAGTTTCACAAATTTGTCATTTAACGCAATACCTGCACTTGCATCAAAAATAGATGTGCGAGAATCGTGTGTAAAGTCTGTTGAAACGACAGAATCTTCTGTGTAACCAAGTATGCCTTTAAGTTCGTTTTCAGATGCTTTTTTAATAGCATTTTTGATCTCATCGTATGTTGCAGCTTTTGCAAGAACGACTGTAAGGTCAACAACAGAGACATCGACAGTAGGAACACGGAAAGACATACCTGTAAGTTTGCCTTTAAGCTCAGGGATAACAACACCAACAGCTTTTGCTGCACCAGTAGAAGAAGGGATGATGTTACCTATTGCTGCACGACCACCTCTCCAATCTTTCATAGAAGGACCGTCAACTGTTTTTTGTGTTGCTGTTGAAGCGTGAACTGTTGTCATAAGACCTTCTACGATACCGAAATTGTCGTTGATGACTTTGGCGATAGGAGCAAGACAGTTTGTTGTACAAGAAGCATTAGATACAATTGACATATCTGCTGTGTATTTATGGTTATTAACACCCATAACAAACATCGGTGTGTCGTCCTTTGATGGAGCAGACATAACAACTCTCTTAGCTCCAGCTTCGATATGTTTGTGTGCAGCTTCTTTAGTAAGAAATAAACCTGTTGATTCGACAACATATTCAGCACCTACCTCATTCCATTTAAGGTTAGCTGGATCTTTTTCAGCTGTAACACGGATCTTATGTCCGTCAACAATAAGATTGCCATCTTTAACCTCAATAGTTCCATCAAACTTACCGTGAACAGAATCGTATTTAAGCATATAGGCCATATAATCAACACTAATAAGGTCATTGATACCTACGACTTCAATATCGTTCCTTTTAACTGCAACACGGAATACAAGACGACCTATACGTCCAAATCCGTTAATACCAATTTTAATTTTTGACATAGCTATAAATTTATTTAGTTTATCTTCTTTTATCACCTGCAAAAATAATACTTTTTTTTGGATTTTTAAAGAATAGTACAAAATAAAAAGGGTTACGAAAAATCGCAACCCTTTTCTTAACATTATTTATGCCTTATTTTATTAGAGCAATTTCTTTTTCAGCAATAGCTATGTTTGGACAAGTAGTAGAACATGGAGTTTCTTTAGCTTTAGCTAAGATCTCCATTGCTTCAGCCTTGTTACCTTTTTTAGCTGCAACAACTGCTTTTAGAGGAGCTGCTTGTGGGCAATCAATATCTTTAAGGATAGATTGTGCTTCTGTTAAGTTACCACGAAGAGTAGCAACGACAGCTTTATTGTAACCTTCAAGACCAGTAGCTTTATCATAGTTGCCTTCAAGGACAGAGATGATAGACATATTAACCTTAGATTCTGGAGTGTTTATAGACTCGAAGTATTTCTTAGCATCTGCCATATTACCATCCATCATAGCGACAACACCTAAGTTGTTAACAACATCAGAAGAGTTACCGTTTAAAGAAGCTGCTTTTTTGATACATGAAGAAGCGTCTTTCATATTGCATTGTATTGCATAATATTTACCAAGGTTGTTCCAACCACGGAAGTCGTTAGGATATTTTTCTGTGACAGCACTATATACTTTCACTTTTGTACTTGGATCTTGGAATAAAGTAGCTGCATAAAGCATCTCTTCAAGATTAAGTTTCTTAACGTCAGCATTTACAGTTGCTTTAAGTTCGTCATCTGTAAGACCTTGAATTTCCACGTCAACAGCAAGTTTAGAACGACGTAATTCTGGAAGGATCTTTTCTTTAAGAATTTCGAATACAGAAGTCATGTTAGCAATCTCTTTGTCTCTTTGTTCTGGGTCAGAGTACATACTTAAAACTTGAAGGACAAGATCTTTATCAGGGATATTAGAAGCTTCTACAAGAGTTTTGAAACCGTCCCAGTCTTCGCCAAGAGCATCAACATCTAAAGTAACACCTTCAAGATGTTTGTTTGCACCTATTGTTTTATCCATAGCTTTCTTGGTTGTCTTACTACGATTGTCAGCAAGTTTATTGTTGAAATCAAGAGCACCGTCTGGTGAAGCATATGATTTAGAGTAAAGAGTACCAAGAGTACGACGATCAGCACCTTTGTTGTCAGCAATAAATTTCTCTAAAGCAGCGATCTCAGAACTTTTAAGTTGTGAAGGACGTACGTCTGCTTTGTTTATTTCGAACATGATGTTAGCTTCTTTGCTCTCTACACTTACACGTTTGAAGTTGTCAGCAGATGTTTTAAGGTTTTGCTCTGTTGCAACAGCAAGTAAGTTTTGAACTTGGCTAATACCAAGAGCGACAACTTCTTTGTAAACTTCACTATATTCGCCACCCTCTTTACACATAACAGAAGCACGAAGCTCAAGTTTAGAGATAGAATCGCTATTAACAAAGTCGAAAGAGTCTGAATATTTAACTACATCACCAATTGCAGGGATTACACGGTAGTTGTTTTTTACTTTTGGGCCTTGCACAAATTGTGTTACACCGACTTGTTCTTTATCACCAGTGATAAGGACAGGAGTAACTTTCGCAATTGCTTTTTTTGCAACAAATTTTGCAGGGATAGTTATTTGGTACTCTACGGGAACTTTCGATCCTTTAAGAGCAAGCACCTCTGGAGTTGCACTAGCCTTCAAATCGCCCGATCTCTTTTGAGCATTTTTAAGACAGTTACAACTTGTCAATAGCATAGCAACTGATACTACTGCTACCGAAAGACTTAAAATTCTTTTCATAAATTTTGATTTAAACTATTGTTATTAATATTATCTTGTTTTCTATAAACGCATCTCCACAATTAGAGATATACGACACAAAAATAGTAATTTTATTTGTAACCTAACATTTTTTAACGTTTTTTTTATTTAGACACCTAAAAATCAAAAATGTTGTGAGAAACAAAAGCCCCCACAACATTTTAATATATTAGTTTTTACGCCAAGAAACATCAACTACAGTGCCGTTGAACTCTTCTCCAACCATACATCCCGATACAGGACTTGTACCTAACCGAGAATTAGCATCTCTTGTAAGAGCGATACGAACTCTACTTTTAATTTTAGATAGATCATACTGTCCCTTATACTTAAACGTCTTAGTATCTCTATCCATAAGTATTGCCGTTCTATTAGTAGCACTTCCAGAACCATCATCTTTCTGAAGTTGCATAAATTCACTCCAATAGTCTGTGAAAGCAAGGTCTCCAGTAGCATCTATAAACACAGCTAATTCGTATGTTCCGTTTGGCACAGAAGAGTCTTTATGTACTGTTATATCCATCTCAAACACACTTCCGCTCATATCAAAAATTTGAGAACTTAAGTCTGTATATACATCTGTATACCCACCGTTTATAGTTTTACCTCCAGATCTTATAGAAGAGATATAAAACTCATCATCTCCACTTCCTTGAATAGGACAATATGTTCCAGCCTCACGATAATCGACAGCCCAAACTATTTCTTTCGAGGTCGCTCCACCACCAAAATCTATATTCGACTTTCCATAAGCTTTTGCCGACATGGTTACCGTCTGCCCTTTCTGATTTCTCACGAAAGCTGATTGTTTGACTATAAACGTGAAGTATTCTGTAACCGAATTATCTCCATCGGCCACAAATGTCAATATTTTAGAGGTTGTACCATCTTCAAATTTAGCTTTAGCTGCATTTTCACCAGCAAAAGAAATGACTACTTGAACATCTTGCATTATCTTTCCATTTGTCCAAAAAGGTGAACTTACAGTAAAGTCGCCACCTGTGACATCGGTTGTATATGATGCTCCAGTATTTATAGCAACAAGTGCTGGTTTTATGGCACTCCCTTGAACACTAAAAATAAGAGTTCCTTTTTTAGAATCTATAATAACATTTGAAGATGTTATTGTTATTGGGACTTTCTTCACGTCGCCTTTAAATGGGAAGTAGCTCGATTTAAAGGTTGCAGATAAGCTAACAGATGTTTGTCCTTTAGGTATGGTAACGCTCTTAGCACTTAACAATACCATATCTTCAAATCCGACACCTGCATTAATTGCCACATTTACGTCTTTAGTATTATCAGGCTCAGAAAGGGTAATCTTTAATGGGATGATTTTATCGGTATTCTCCGCCACAGTTACATCTGTTGATGTAACATCTATGAAAGCTGTTGGCTTAGTACCCACACCAGAGACATTAAACTTAGCTTTTGTTCCAGAACCTGCCTTATATAGATATGGATTTAAAGGTTTTAGCTCTATATTAAAATCCTCATTTTGAAGAGCTACTTGGAAAAACTCTTTTTTAAAGGTTATAGTTGCAGAACCTGTTTTTGAACCTCGTGGGACAATAATCTTATTTGAACTTAACTTATAATGTGTAGAATTTCCACCTGTGACGGAGATGCTGACCTCTGTGTCATCCTCAACCTCAGAAGGGAAAGTAACGACAATTGTTCTTGATACATCAGCTCCCGTAACAGATATTGTCTCATTTGACAAACTTCCAGTAAATGGAATGACATCGACACCCTTGACAATATATATACGCACATCCACAATATCACCTTGACTTGCGCCACCGCAACCGCCAGACCTTGTCATCTTGTCACCCTCTGTATCTATAACCCCGATACGCATAGTTGTTGAGAAACCAGGTTTTACGAATGATGGCGTATTAACATCAACCGAGTATTTAGCACCATTACTTTCTATTTTTGCCACATAAGGGATCTTGGCTACAAATTCTCCGTCATCGGAAAAGTCTCCATCGGCATTCCAGTCAATCCAAGCAACAGCGAGATTACTTGCAGAGCCATAACCAGGCTTACTTTCTGTAACAAAAGTAAGTGGCGACACCCCAGTAGGCACCTCTATCTTACCTATTTTCTTTTCGTTACTATTACGCAAATCTTCATAATAATGTAACTCTGAAGCCAAATGAGGAGGATCAAGAGTATAATTTCCTATGGTGAAAGTGTGCATATAATGGGAAGCAATAGACACCATATATGGGAAACAATATGTCTTAACAAAGAAACCACCAATAGCGTTAATGATAGCCGTTGATTTTATTATATTTATTTTGGCATCAGTTTTTATTTTGACCCCTATATCCATAGCTTTATCGCCTGGTCTATCTGTATTGGAACCTACAAAAGAGGATCTTAGAAGAGTCAAGGTTGTGAAACCTTCCCTCTCTCCTTTTCTTATTGTTATACTTTTATTTGTGAGTGTATAATCTACATTTTCTTTGCCTCCATCAGAAGAAACAGCAAATGTAACATCTTCAGTAAATGGGGCATCGCTCTTAATGATAACCTTCACAGGGACATCGGCACTCCAAACCTCCACTTGTGAAGAGTCGAGTAATAAGCTAACCTCAGGAGCTCCATAGATGTATCTACGGACATCATAAACTATCTTCACGTTGGTTAAAGACACATCGTCACTCTCGGCAGACAAGACGACAGAGATAAGGCTCTTTGTAGAACCATCAAACATATCTTTATTAAATTTGATTTCTCCTGTGACTTCTGTTTTGCCAGCAGGGATCACGATTTTACTAACCGGAAGAGAGGCTCCGGAAACATCTACTGAAAGTTTAATAGCAACATCTTTATCAAATGCCTTTTTAGCTTTGATAGTAAAAGGAGAAACAACGTCACTCTCTTTTATAAAGATGTCAATATTTTCAGTGTTTAATGATATTCCACCAAGTATATCATTTTTATTACCAACTTCTGTAATATCGTCAGTGCTACATCTAAGCATTCCAAACATCAGGAATAATGATAGCACTAATAGCTTTAGATTTATCTTCATACTTAATTCTTTTGTAATAAGTCGGCGATAAAGATACTTATTATTTGTTAAAAACAAACTTATCTCCACTTATTTTTATAAAATCAATGATTTTAGGCGTTTTCTTTTAGTAAATTCCTATATTCTGAAAATATCTTCGATTTTGATATGAAGCCTATATATGCTCCTTCTTCAGATACAACAGGTAAATTCCACGTTCCGCTATTATCAAATTTATTAAGTATTGCCGATATAGTATCACTCTTTTTAATCACGAAACGAGCAATGGTCATATAGTTTTTAGCCGTTTGGTAATTGTAAAGTTCTCGCTTAAACATATCACCTCGAATGTCGTCAAGGGTTACATATCCAACGAGTTTACCGTTATTTTTAACCACAGGAAATAGGTTTCTTTTACTCTGTTCAACGGCTTTTACCATATCCCCAAGCGTTGTTTCTTCTTTTATTGAGACAAACCCCTTTTCAATTATGTTGTCTATTTCGATAAAAAACATCGAGCGGTCTTTGGTTAATGAAAGGTTATCACCATCGAGCACCAACTCTCGTGTATAAACAGAATATGGGGTAAAGTAATAACTAATAGCATAAGCTATTGCAGAAGCTAACATAAGAGGTAGGAACAATTTATAACCTCCTGTTATTTCTGCTAAGAGGAAAATAGCGGTCAGAGGAGCGTCCATAGCACCAGACATCACACCAGCCATACCGACCAACACGAAAGGGACAATAGGCAGATCTATGCCGAATAGCAGATTTAGAAGCATCGCTGTGAAATAACCGGTAAAAGCACCCATAAATAAAGAAGGAGCGAACACCCCTCCGACACCTCCTGCGGCGTTTGTGCTTGCCATAGCTATAACTTTTGTCACCACAATTGCGGCAAAGAGGGCAAGTACTGTCCACTGACTATCTTTGAAAGTGAAAAAAATAGAGTTTGCCAAAACTTGTGAGCTATCACCCGAAAGAAGCATAGATATAGACTCATATCCTTGACCATAAAGTGATGGGAAGTAAAACACCAACGCACCGATTATTGTCCCTCCAACGATCCATTTTATATATTGATGTTTCATTTTACGGAACAGGCTTTCAATCTTAGCAGAAAAGAAGATCACGTAACAACCTACCAAACCACACAACACCCCAAGTATAAGATAATATGGCAGATGCCCTACCATAAGCGGAGCTTCTTCGAGTTGGACAGCAAAGACAGGCTCAAAGCCATGTATCATGTATATTAAGGAGGTTGAAGTTACAGCCGTTATAAGGATTGGAATGATTGTGGCCATAGACAAGTCTATAAGGAGAACCTCAAGGACAAAGACAACTCCTGTTATCGGAGCTTTAAAGATCGCTGCCAACGCTCCTGCTGCACCACAAGCGAGTAAAATTGTTGTTGAGCGTCCGCCCATCTTAAATACACGTGCTATGTTTGAACCTATTGCAGAACCAGTCATGATGATTGGTGCCTCAGGACCTACCGAACCACCAAACCCTATTGTTACAGCACCCGCAATAACAGAAGAAAACATATTGTGTACCTTCAAAGCTGCTCGGTTATGTGTTATTGCCTTTAATACACGTGTAACACCGTGACTTATATTGTCTTTAACAAAGTATTTCACAAATAGTGTTACGATAATAATACCTGTGAGAGGCAAGAAAAGATATACGTAGTTACCGTTTGTTTCACTACTGCTAAATTGGCTAAAAAAATCTTTCAACCCAAGCACAAACGCCTCAAAAAGAGAGACTATGAGAGCCGTAGCAACTCCCACAAGGACTGCTATAATGATAAGCAGCCTTTTTTCAGGCATATGTACAATACGCCCATATATAGCATCGAACAGTTTGCTCAAATATGACATCTAAAAATATTTATTGTACAAAATTAGCAATTATTATCGAAGAAAAAAGAATTATTTAGATAATCTACTTATTATTTATATATTTTTTATACTTTTGCAAGGAAATATAGTTTTATGAAAAATTTAGAGAGAAAGCCTGCATGGCTCAAAATAAAATTACACAACAGCAAAGAATTTTCTTTTGTTTCTGAAATAGTAAAAGAACATGGTCTTAACACTATTTGCAGCAGTGGGAAATGTCCTAATATGAGCGAATGTTGGGGGCGTGGAACGGCTACTTTTATGATATTGGGCAATATATGTACTCGTGCCTGTCATTTTTGTGCAACAGCCACAGGAAAACCTTTATGTGTAGACGTTAACGAACCTACAAAAATAGCACATTCTATAAGGCTCATGAAGCTGAAACATTGTGTCATCACATCAGTAGATAGGGACGATCTTCCGGACGGAGGTGCCGCAATTTGGGCAGAAACCGTAACAAAGATCAGAGAGATGAACCCCGACACAACAATAGAGATATTAATACCCGACTTCGACGGCAGAACAGAGCTTTTGGACATTGTAGAAGCTTCTAAACCCGACATAATAGGGCACAACATAGAAACATCAAAACGTCTCACCCCATCAATACGTAGCCGTGCAAAATATGATGTTAGTCTTTCTGTAATAAAACACCTTAGAGAAAGAGGCGCAACAACAAAAAGCGGCATGATGGTGGGCATAGGAGAGACCGACCAAGAAATAATAGAAACCATGCGTGATTTACACGATAATGGATGTCAACTTCTCACAATAGGGCAATATCTTCAACCTACAAAACAACAACTTCCAGTAGACCGATATGTAACCCCTGAGTTATTTGACAGCTACAAAAAAGAAGGCGAAAAAATAGGGTTTGACAACATAGAGTCTGCCCCTCTGGTTCGTTCTTCATATATGGCAGAAAAGAGTTTGGTAAAATTAAGGAACTGCAAATAAGATCTATAGGATGCAAGATATTAAGGTTATAGACGAGGGTGTGATAGAATATAGCAAAGCACTAAAGAGACAAACGGAATTTTTTGATCAACATCATAAAATGCCGAATGAAGCTTTAGATGTGCTTTTATATTGCGAACATCCACACGTATATACCTTAGGGAAAAGCGGAAAAGAACAAAATCTTTTAGTATCTGACGATTTTCTTAAAAAAATAGGAGCATCATTCTATAAAACAGATAGAGGAGGCGACATAACATACCATGGGTATGGGCAACTTGTTGGTTACCCTATAATCAACCTGCAACACTTTGGCATTGGGCTAAGGGAATATATCTACACGATGGAGGAGGCGATAATACGTACCATCAAAGAGTTTGGAATAGAGGGGTTTAGAGTAGATACAGCAACAGGGGTTTGGGTAAACAGCAACAATGGCGGTCAAAAAAAGATCTGTGCAATAGGGGTAAAAGCATCGAGATATGTAACGATGCACGGCTTTGCACTCAATGTCAACACAGATTTGTCGTATTTTAATTACATTAATCCATGCGGATTTACGACAAAGGGAGCCACCTCTATAAATGAAATGTGCGGTACGTCGATCGACATGGACGATGTGAAACATCATTTCAGCAGACATTTTAAAAGTCTGCTCTTCAAGCAAGAATAAAAAATAAAAATAATATAAATGGCAGAAAAAATGTGGGTCCTCAAGTCGCAAGGCGACCCTGAGGAATCACAATCATTATCTAAGGAGCTCAAGCTCCCTCCGGTAATTGCAAGTCTGCTTGTTCAAAGAGGTGTAAACACCCCTGAAAAGGTAAATGAATTTTTCAATCCGTCATTGAAAAGTCTTCACGACCCTTTTCTCATGAAGGATATGGACAAAGCCGTATCCCGCTTAGAACGAGCATTACGTGATAAGGAGGCGATAATGATTTATGGCGACTATGATGTCGACGGCATAACAGCTGTGGCGTTAATGTATCGCTTTATATCGAGGTTATCTGGGGGAAACAAAATATACTTTTACATTCCAGATAGGTATAATGACGGATATGGGATATCGACAAAATCTATTGATTATGCCCAAGAAAAGGGTGTAAAACTAATAATAGCACTCGACTGTGGAATAAAAGCGGTGAGCCAAGTCGATTATGCTCAAGAAAGAGGCATAGATTACATCATATGCGACCACCACCGCCCCGACGACACGCTTCCCTGTGCAGCCGCCATTCTAAATCCCAAGAGAGAAGATTGTAATTATCCTTTCAAACACCTTTCTGGTTGTGGAGTAGGTTTTAAGTTCGCTTGTGCATATAACCAAAAGAACAATATAGACTTTCAAGATATAGCAGACCTCCTCGATCTTCTTGTTGTCAGCATCGCTTCAGACATAGTTCCGATAATTGGAGAAAATAGAATTTTAGCCTATTATGGGCTAAAACAGCTAAACGAAAACCCTTGTAAAGGGCTTGGAGCGATAATAAAAATATGCCATCTTGAAGACATAACGATCACCATAGACGACATTGTCTTTAAAATAGGACCTCGCATAAATGCGGCAGGACGTATGGAAAACGATCCTTTGGGCGACTCCTCATCTGGTGGGAATAACGCTGTCAAGTTACTTAAGTCCAACTCAGTACAAGAGGCAACCGAATATGGCAAAATCATTGACTCATGCAACACCGACCGCAAGGAGGTAGACCGAGAAATAACAAAAGAGGCTAACAAAATTGTAGACGGGACCATTGATGTTGCCGATAAAAAATGCACCGTCATCTACAACCCTAACTGGATGAAGGGAGTTGTGGGAATTGTCGCTTCACGACTCATAGAGAGATATTATCGTCCTACCGTTGTACTCACAAAGTCGAAAGAGTTTATAACAGGCTCGGCACGTAGCATAAAAGGCTTTGACCTATACCAAGCTATTGAGAGTTGCTCTAAACACCTTGAAAATTTTGGCGGACACACCTATGCCGCAGGGCTCACTCTCCGTGAGGAGAATTTAGAAGCTTTCATAAAAGATTTTGAGGCTTATGTAGATGCAAACATAGACACTAAGACGCTCATTCCGCAAGTTGATGTAGACATGGAAATAGACTTTTCCACTATCACAGACGAGATGATCTATCACCTTAAAAAGTTTCATCCTTTTGGTCCTGGAAATAGTAATCCTATATTTATGACACGTCGTGTTATGGGAGATGGCGACATTGTAGGAAAACGATATGAGCACCTAAAACTCGATTTATGCAGCAACCGGCATTCTAAGATGATCTCTGCAATTGCCTTTGGGCAGAGCAAAGCGATAGGCATCATAAAATCTGTTACCACATTTGATATATGTTATAACATAACGGAAAATGTATATCGCAACAAACCAAAATTACAATTACGAATAAAAGACATTAGAAAGACATTATAATAGAACATCTATGTTTATTGAAGATCTACACAAACTTTTCCTTGAGTGCGACACTATCTCTATAAATAGTCGTGAAATTCCGACCCTTGTTAAAGAGGGACATAAGGTAATGTTTTTTGCTATAAAAGGGGATAATTTCGATGGCAACGACTATGCTTTAGACGCTCTAAACAACGGAGCATCATATGTTATAGTCAACAAAATGGTGGGACGTATCTCTGGACAGATAATAGAAGTTAAAGATACTCTAAAGACTCTACAAGCATTAGCGCACCTCCATCGTCACACCTTAAACATTCCTATCATAGCAGTCACAGGTTCGAATGGGAAAACCACGACAAAAGAGCTTATGGCGGCTGTGTTGGGTAAAAAATATAAGACCATCGCCACAAAAGGGAACCTCAATAATCACCTTGGAGTTCCTCTAACTCTACTTTCGATAAACGAAGAACATGAAATAGCGATCGTCGAGATGGGGGCCAACCACCGTATGGAAATTGCAGCTTTAGCAAGCATTGCAGCACCTAACTATGGCATCATCACAAATATAGGGAAGGCTCATCTCGAAGGCTTTGGTGGCGAAGAGGGTGTTATCAAAGGCAAAGGAGAATTATACGACCACCTTGACGCTTGCGGAGGCACAGCAATCTATAACCAAGACATAGAAAAGGTAAATACATTAATACAGAAATATAAAAACATTAAAAAAGTAGCTTACACGACAAGCGATGTGAAATGTTTCCATGAAAGCGGATTTTTAGAGGTTGCATCTGACAACTACATAATACATAGCAGGCTCATTGGCGACTACAACGCTTTTAACATAGCCACAGCATATGCGGTAGGCGAATATTTTGGCGTTAATAAGAGCGACATAATATCGGCTATTGAAGATTACACCCCAAGCAACAACCGTTCTCAACTTACAGAAATAGGGTCAAATCGTTTTATCATAGATGCCTACAACGCCAATCCATCAAGCATGAGACTCTCAATAGAGAATTTCAAAGAGATGAAAGGTGCGCATAAAATCGCCATTGTTGGAGACATGAAAGAGCTTGGCGAATATTCTCTCAACGAACATATAGAAATAATAAAGCTATTAGAGTGCTCTTCACTTGAAAATGTGATTTTTGTAGGTGACGAATTTGCCAAAGCTTTAAAGGGCTACACTCCTACCATGAAACACCTTTGGTTTAAGGATGTAGAGGGCGCAAAAGAGAATATTCAAAATCTAACCGACACTCTAATCTTAGTCAAAGGCTCTAACTCAACGTGCCTACACAAAATCTTATAAAGCACTAAACGTCTTTTATTGGCACAACTATTTTTTAGATTTATGCCATAAAACAATAATCACGAAGATATATATTAGGCTGTTGTGTCTAATATATATCTTTTTTTATAAAAAGCACCGTATATTTCACTAAGACATTAGGTTTGCATTAAAAAAGTCCATACATTGCATATGTATCATCTATCAACATACAAACCGCTACTACAAGTACATGGAGACAGATACAGCATGATTGGGTAACGGTTAAGTGTGGGGGTAATTTACCTAAAAAAACGATAAGGATTACCGTAACGGAGAACACGACAGCAGACCTTCGAGTTTATACGTTAGGTATGTCTCACATGATCGGAACA